>NZ_AOHM01000025.1:0-176320 GCF_000510895.2 Pseudomonas sp. FH1 | reverse complement strand
TGCGCCGGAAGTGGGGCGAATTATAGACAGTTACAATTCGCCGTCAACACCTAATTTCAGTTTTATTCGGATTTGAGCGTAATGCGCGCAAAGGCCTTCTTGCCAGCCTGGCAAACGTGGGTAGCGCCCAGCTCGTATATAAAGGTGCGATCCACAACCTCACCATCTATACGCACACCACCGGAACCCAAGAGGTCGCGTGCAACGGCCGAGTTCTTAACCAGGCCAGCCTTATTGAGCACAGCCGCGATCGGCATTGCCTCGGCAGCAGACAACTCAATCTCCGGCAGATCATCCGGCAGCTCGCCATCCTTCATGCGATTACCCGCGGCGCGGTGAGCATTGGCAGCAGCCTCTTCACCATGGAAACGCGCAACAATCTCTTCGGCCAGCTTGATCTTCACGTCACGAGGATTGGCGCCCGCCTCTACTTCAGCACGCAGCGCATTGATCTCATCCATCGAGCGGAAGCTCAACAACTCGAAGTAACGCCACATCAGCGCATCCGGAATGGAGACCAGCTTGCCGTACATCACACCCGGCGCTTCCTGGATACCGACATAGTTGCCCAAGGACTTGGACATCTTCTTGACGCCATCCAACCCTTCGAGCAACGGCATGGTCAGAATGCATTGAGCTTCCTGCCCATACGCGCGCTGCAGCTCACGCCCCATCAACAGGTTGAATTTCTGATCGGTGCCACCCAACTCAACGTCCGCACGCAACGCTACCGAGTCATAACCCTGAACCAGCGGATAGAGGAACTCATGTATAGCGATCGGCTGATTGGTGGAGTAGCGCTTGTCGAAGTCATCACGCTCAAGCATGCGCGCAACGGTGTATTGGGACGTCAGACGAATGAAGTCCGCCGGCCCCATCTTGTCCATCCAAGTGGAGTTGAATGCCACTTCGGTCTTGGCCGGGTCGAGAATCTTGAACACCTGGGTCTTGTAAGTCTCGGCGTTATCGAGCACCTGCTCACGCGTCAGCGGCGGGCGCGTCGCGCTCTTGCCGCTCGGATCACCGATCATCCCGGTGAAGTCACCTATAAGGAAGATGACCTGATGCCCCAGCTCCTGGAACTGGCGCAGCTTATTAATAAGCACGGTATGGCCCAGGTGCAGATCCGGCGCAGTCGGATCAAAGCCAGCCTTAATACGCAGGGGCTGGCCACGCTTGAGCTTTTCGATCAGCTCAGCTTCGACCAACAGTTCTTCCGCACCACGTTTTATCAGCGCTAGCTGCTCTTCAACCGACTTCATAACAGACCCGCAAGGCTCAGATTCAAAAGGGAACCAACCATACAAGATCAGGGACTAATTACAAGTTTTGCCCTGCGAACGGACACCGTTCAGCAAGCCCAGCGTTCGCGAGCTTGCGCCACAGATGATTTGGTTATATTTTATACAGTTATTTCATCTTCATCATGTCATTCATCTTTTCCATTTCATCTTCAAAGTCAAATTACCTATGACCACTGAACCGTCTAAAGCGCCGCCGCTTTACCCGAAGACCCACCTGCTCGCCGCAAGTGGTATCGCCGCCCTTCTCAGCCTGGCACTCCTGGTATTCCCTTCCAGTGACGTAGAAGCCAAACGAACATCCCTGAGCCTTGACCTGGAAAGTCCAGTTGAACAACTGACACAAGATCAAGACGCTTCCGACGCGCAACAAGCCACAAATGCACCGACCGAATCGCCGTTCGCCCAGATAGAAAGCAGCCCGGAAGACACCCAGCAAGCCGCCCAAGAGCCGTCTGCGCCGGTCGCCGATACAGCCAAGAACCCACAACACCGCGAAGTGATCGTGGCCAAGGGCGACACATTGTCGACCCTGTTTGAGAAAGTCGGCCTCCCTGCTGCCACCGTCAATGAAGTATTGGCCAGCGACAAGCAGGCCAAGCAATTTACCCAGCTCAAACACGGCCAGAAACTTGAATTCGAGCTGACACCTGACGGCCAACTGCACAACCTGCACAGCAATGTCAGCGACCTCGAAAGCATCACCCTGACCAAAGGTGCCAAGGGCTTTGCCTTCAATCGCATCACCACCAAACCCGTGATGCGCTCCGCCTACGTACACGGCGTTATCAACAGCTCGCTATCGCAATCCGCAGCCCGCGCCGGTTTGTCCCACAGCATGACCATGGACATGGCCAGCGTGTTCGGCTACGACATCGACTTCGCTCAGGACATCCGCCAAGGCGACGAATTTGACGTGATCTACGAGCAGAAAGTCGCCAACGGCAAGGTCGTCGGCACTGGCAATATCCTCTCCGCCCGCTTTACCAACCGCGGCAAGACCTACACCGCCGTGCGCTACACCAACAAACAAGGCAACAGCAGCTACTACACCGCCGACGGCAATAGCATGCGCAAGGCCTTTATCCGCACCCCAGTGGACTTCGCTCGTATTAGCTCGCGTTTCTCCATGGGTCGCAAGCATCCAATTCTGAACAAAATCCGCGCCCACAAAGGTGTGGACTATGCGGCCCCGCGTGGCACGCCAATCAAGGCTGCCGGCGACGGCAAGGTACTGTTGGCAGGTCGTCGCGGCGGTTACGGCAATACCGTGATCATCCAGCATGGCAACACCTACCGTACGCTGTACGGCCACATGCAAGGTTTCGCCAAGGGTGTGCAAACCGGCGGTACCGTGAAGCAAGGCCAAGTGATCGGCTATATCGGCACTACCGGCCTGTCCACTGGACCGCACTTGCACTATGAGTTCCAGGTCAATGGCGTCCACGTCGACCCACTGGGCCAGAAGTTGCCGATGGCCGACCCGATCGCCAAGGCAGAGCGCGCCCGCTTCATGCAACAAAGCCAGCCGTTGATGGTGCGCATGGATCAAGAGCGCTCCACCCTGCTGGCTTCGGCGAAGCGTTAAGGCATGCCGCTCTATGTAGGCGTGATGTCCGGGACCAGCCTCGATGGCCTGGACATTGCCTTGATCGAGCAATACCCGGCGATCAAGTTGATCGCCACGCACTACATCCCAATGCCAGATACCTTGCGCGCCGAGTTGCTTGCCCTATGCGCCAGCGGGCCGGATGAAATCGCCCGCTCCGCCATTGCCCAACAGAAATGGGTGACCTTGGCCGCACAAGGTATTCACGCTCTACTCGATCAACAAAACCTCAAGCCCCGGGACATTCGTGCGATAGGCAGCCATGGCCAGACCATCCGCCATGAGCCCGCCCGAGGCTTTACCGTACAAATCGGTAATCCGGCTTTGCTCACCGAGCTGACGGATATCACCGTGGTCAGCGATTTCCGCAGCCGCGATGTGGCCGCCGGTGGCCAGGGCGCCCCGCTGGTGCCCGCCTTCCACGAAGCGTTGTTTGGTGAGCACACTGGTAACCGTGCAGTATTGAATGTGGGAGGTTTCAGTAACCTCAGCCTGATCGAGACCGGCAAGCCTGTCGCCGGCTTCGACTGCGGCCCGGGCAACGTCCTATTGGATGCGTGGATTCACCAACAACGCGGCGAACACTTTGATCGCGATGGCCAGTGGGCAGCCAGCGGCAAGGTCGAGCCAACGTTGCTCAACGCCCTGCTCAGCGACCCCTTCTTCGTGACCAAAGGCCCAAAGAGTACTGGCCGCGAAGTGTTCAACCTGCAATGGCTGCACCAACACCTTGGCCGCTTGCCTGTATTTGAGCCTCAGAATGTGCAGGCAACGCTGCTTGAGCTGACCGCCCTGACGATCGTTGAGTCCCTACAGTCGGCCCAATCCCAGACAGAAACATTGCTGGTATGTGGTGGCGGCGCTCACAACGCCACACTAATGAATCGCTTGGCCGCTCTACTACCGTCAACCCACGTCAGCAGCACCGCCACTTACGGCGTGGACCCCGACTGGGTCGAAGCCATGGCCTTCGCCTGGCTGGCGCATTGCTGCCTCGAAGGCATCGCCGCCAACCGCCCTAGCGTCACCGGCGCACGCGGGCTTCGGGTACTGGGCGCGATCTACCCCGCCTAAAAATACCCGGACAGCAAAACGCCGCTTGGCCTATCACAGCCAAGCGGCGTTTTTGTATGCGCTACAGATCAGATCGAGAACGAAGACCCGCAACCACAGGTCGTGGTGGCATTAGGGTTCTTGATCACGAAACGCGAACCTTCCAGACCTTCCTGGTAATCCACCTCGGCACCTGCCAGGTATTGGAAGCTCATCGGATCCACGACCAGGCTCACGCCCTCGCGCTCAACGATGGTGTCATCATCGGCCACATCTTCATCGAAGGTAAAACCGTACTGAAACCCTGAACAACCGCCGCCCGTAACGAATACGCGCAGCTTCAAGCGATCATTACCCTCTTCATCGACCAGGCTCTTCACCTTGTGCGCAGCACCGTGGGTGAATTGCAAAGCCGTGGGGGTGAAGGATTCAACGCTCATGCTGATAATCTCCCGGCGTACCGCCGCCATATGCGTAATGGCGGCATTATCCGCTTCTCCTAGAAAAGCGGTCAACTATTGTTACGGTATATCAAACGCATCATCGGTATGAAAGGCACTTGGGGCTCACCTGACGGCAGGTTTGCTCGTGCTCAACACAGAATCCGGCCGGCGCCATGCAGGGTGAGTCCAGATGCGAGGCTGATTCGTCGATCACAGCCGCGACTCTGACGCCAGCCGCAAAATAATACGCTCGACGATGCAGGCAGCAGCTGTATACGAGTCAACGCTGGGGTGAGCTGAAACCCACCCATTACCTGCGAATTTTGACATCAGACTATCAAGCGTCATGCTCTCTCCCTCGAACGCGACCAGCGTGTTTTTTTCCGCCTCAAAGAGCGCCTTTAACGTCTGGACACGCCCCTCGCTCCAATAAGTGTTAGGCACGTCCGGCGGACCTTTGAGCTCTTTCTTTATAATTTTCTCCTGAACCTGCGCTGTATTACGGCCCTCTTTGCTTAAGCCAAGTTTTTTACTCATGAGCATGTCTTCGCCCCCCGCCACCATATAGGGGTCATAAATACCATCGCCTCTATTCCTACGATAAGGCGCGCGGAGGGAAACAAACTGTTCGGCGGGCCCGTCCCAATCCGACGGTTTCGGCTGCTCAGTATCTCTAAACGGGAGGGGTGGCGTTTGTCGTGTCGGGTAGCCGACACCGAATCCAACTACAGGCTGGTTGGTCGCTTGATGCAGGTTTTCGACTCTACGGCGTACCGCAGGATTTGAATGCCTGGTTTGCTCTGTCGTCACCACATCCTGATCAATCATCATTAAGCGCTCAGGCCTCCATGGTAATGAGTCAGCAAACCCAAGTGCCGCAGCACGCGCAGCGCCAAACCCAGTCAACTTTCCTCCGTCCCAACCGATGATTCTCAGGTTTGGATAAGACTCCAATGCATCGCTCAATACTGATGTATAAGTCGGGTAATCCAACTTATGGACGATGAGAAAGACCGGATCGGAACGACCATCCAACCCAACCCGCATGTTCTTGGGATGCCATGCCAGGCTGTACTCGTTGCGCAAATCCGCCGCAAGCTTATTTGCGCTACCGCCACTGATGACGAGCGCGGGAACAGTATCTTGATTGAAATGAGCCTCTTTTAACTGAGGGCCTCTAATGAAGGAAAGCCAATTGCTGTTATCCCCCGAGAAACTCCGCTCCCCGGCAAGAGTTCTACAGGTTTCGATTCGGTTATGAAGCACCGTCCGCATGCTTTGGCTGACGCCTTCATGGGCCGGTTCAGGCACCTTGACCGGGGAGTATTTACACGCAAGCCTGGTCTCTGGGTTGATCCAGAGAGGATTGGGTTTCAAACGAATGGGGACACTATTCAACGCACGCGGCACAGATCCTGATGCTACGACGACATTTTCATTCTCATCCAGATTGGCCCCTTTAGTCCCGGAAGGGTTATAGGAAAACACTGCGGCGACCGCCTGCAGCCTATTGTCTGAAAGTTTAACTTTCGACAAATCAATAGCAGTTTCATGGGTATTAATATTAGGTAGGGAGTGACTGCGAATCAGCATATTAGCCTCTCAAGTGCCAAGTGCGTCTTTTAAAGACATCATCAGCACCATGCTCTATCACCGAATCCATGGTTGTTAGTGAAGAACAGCACAATATGAGTGGCGAAGGCGGGAAAGAGGTTCCCGTGAAGTGTTGTGAGAGACTATGAGCGGTGGCTGAACAAGGCGCCTACTAACGCGAGGCGCCTTGTTCGATTTTTATAGGCTTATGGCAACATGCCTGCATGCGACAAGCCCAGCTTCTCATCCAGGCCAAACAGGATGTTCATGTTCTGCACCGCCTGGCCCGACGCGCCCTTGACCAGGTTGTCGATCACCGACAGCACGACCACCAAGTCGCCATCCTGTGGACGGTGCACCGCAATCCGGCACACATTGGCACCGCGCACGCTACGGGTTTCCGGATGACTGCCGGCCGGCATCACGTCGACGAACGGCTCATTGGCGTAACGCTTTTCAAACAACGCCTGCAGGTCTACCGAGCGATCAACCACGGTTGCGTACAACGTCGAGTGAATACCGCGGATCATCGGCGTCAGGTGCGGCACGAAGGTCAGGCCCACGTCCTTGCCCGCCGCGCGACGCAGCCCCTGGCGGATTTCCGGCAAATGACGATGCCCTTTTACTGCATAGGCCTTCATGCTTTCCGACGTCTCGGAGTACAGCGATCCGACTGCGGCACCACGACCGGCGCCACTGACGCCCGACTTGCAATCTGCGATCAAGCGCGAAGCGTCCGCCAACCCAGCTTCCAGCAACGGCAGGAAACCCAGCTGAGTCGCGGTCGGATAGCAACCCGGCACCGCAATCAGGCGCGCTTGCTTGATTTGCTCACGATTGACTTCCGGCAGGCCATACACCGCCTCTTCCAACAGTTCCGGCGCACCGTGAGGCTGGCCGTACCACTTGGCCCATTCATCAGCGTCCTGCAGACGGAAATCCGCCGACAGATCGATCACCTTGGTGCCCGCCGCCAGCAGTTCACCGGCCAATGCGTGGGCAACACCGTGCGGGGTGGCGAAGAACACCACGTCGCAGGCGCCCAGGGTCTTGATGTCCGGAACGCTGAACGCCAGACCGTCGTAGTGGCCTCGCAGGTTCGGGTACATATCGGCCACGGCCAGCCCGGCCTCGGATCGGGAAGTGATGACCACCACCTCTGCTTGCGGATGCTGTGCCAACAGACGCAGCAATTCGACACCGGTGTAACCCGTGCCGCCGACGATACCGACCTTGACCATAAACCTGCCCTCAACGAACCCACTGGAAAGCCGTCGATAATAGGGGCCGTATCGTCCTGCGACAACCGTCAACGTGACGTACGGGCGCATGAGCCACTACTATCTCGGCTACCGTGAACCTGGGAATAACTAAAAATGCTTTATCTATGGGTCAAAGCCTTCCATATCATCAGCATCGTCTGCTGGTTTGCCGGGCTGTTCTACCTGCCACGCCTGTTCGTCTATCACGCCCAAAGCGAGGACACCGTCAGCAAGGAGCGTTTCAGCGTCATGGAGCGCAAGTTGTACCGCGGCATCATGGGGCCTGCGATGGTTGCCGCGCTGATCTTCGGCGGCTGGCTGATCTACCTGAACCCGAGCATCTTTCATTCGGGCGGCTGGATCCACGCCAAGCTGACACTCGTCGTACTGCTCATCGGCTACCACCATATGTGCGGCGCGCAGGTAAAACGCTTCGCCCGTGGCGAAAACACCCGCAGCCATGTCTTTTATCGCTGGTTCAATGAAGTGCCCGTTCTGATATTGCTGGCTATCGTAATTTTGGTCGTGGTCAAACCGTTCTAATTTCAATTACTCGGGGTACCTCCAATGTCATTGCCCGCTCTGCTTGAACAACGCCTGCGCCTGCCCGTCGTGGCGGCGCCGATGTTCCTGATTTCCAACCCGCAACTGGTCCTGGCGTGCTGCCGCAATGGGGTGGTCGGGAGTTTCCCGGCGCTCAACCAACGCGAAAGCAGCGGGTTCAAGGCCTGGCTGGAGGAAATCGAAGCGGGCCTGGCACAGTTGGATAACCCCGCTCCCTACGCCGTCAACCTGATCGTGCACCACAGCAACCCACGGCTGGAGGCGGACCTGGCGATCTGCGTCGAGCACAAAGTGCCGATCGTCATTACCAGCCTGGGCGCCGTGAAGGAATTGGTAGACTCCGTACACAGCTATGGCGGCCTGGTGTTTCATGACGTCACCACCCGACGCCATGCCGAGAAGGCTGCCGAAGCCGGCGTCGATGGCCTGATCGCCGTTGCGGCCGGCGCCGGTGGCCATGCCGGCACTTGGAGCCCGTTTTCGCTGATTGCGGAGATTCGCCAGTTCTTCGACAAAACCTTGCTGTTGGCTGGCTGCCTCAACCACGGGCACGAAATTCTCGCCGCCCAGTTGCTCGGCGCAGACCTTGCCTATTTCGGCACGCGCTTTATCGGCACCACCGAAAGCCACGCCCCGGATGCCTATAAAGAGATGCTGCTCACATCGCGCGCCGCCGACATCGTGCACACTCCCGCTGTCTCCGGCGTGCCCGCCAGCTTCATGCGCCAGAGCCTGGAAAACGCCGGTTTCGACCTCGCCGCCCTGCAAGGCAAAGGCGAGGTCAACTTCGGTTCCAAGCTCAAGCCGTTGAGCGACGAAGCCAAGGCATGGAAGACTGTATGGTCCGCCGGCCAAGGTGTCGGTGAAATTGATGATTTGCCCAGCGTCGATGAACTGGTTGCCCGTCTGGATGCCGAATACCGCAAGGCCCGCGAACAGGCCGCTCAATTGCGCTGGCCGCGCTGACCCAACCGCAAGGCCTGCCATTTGAGCCGGCCTGCCCTACCTCCCTGAATCAAGTGACAAGGAAGCCCGCATGAGCGACAACCGTTTCAAGATCGTGTTTGATGGAGCCTTGCTCCCGGGTGTCGAAAGCACCACGGCCAAGCTGAACCTGGCCGAGCTGTTCAAGAGCGACGTCGAAGCCATCGAGAAGCTCTTCACCGGTCGCCCGGTCGCGCTCAAACGTGACCTGTCGCGCCCGGATGCGGAAACCTACCTCACCGCACTGAAAAACGCCGGGGTCGATGCGCGCATTGAACCCGAACAGCCCGTGGCCTTCAGCCTGGACGAAACTCACGAAACGGACTCTGGCAACTTCTCGCGCCCTGCAGCTTCACCTTACGCACCACCACGTTCCGCCGTGGGTGATGACCTGCCGGAATACGCCACCCTCAAGGTGTTCACTATCCACGGGCGCATCGGTCGACTGCGATACCTCGCCTGGACCCTGGTGTTGACCCTCACACTGCTGGTTGCGGGCGGCATCATCAGCACCGTCAGCTTTGCCGTTGCCACCGCTTCGCCAACGGCGGGGACCATTCTTGGTGTACTGCTAGGCCTCGGGCTGTTTGTTGCGCTGGTCTGGGTCAGTGTGCAAATCGGTGTGCAGCGCCTGCACGACCTGGGCTGGTCTGGCTGGTTGTACTTCCTCAACCTGGTTCCGCTGGTGAACAGTGTCTTCCCGATCCTGCTGCTGGTATTGCCGGGCAATGCAGGCGCCAACCAGTATGGCGCGCCACCACCACGCAACTCCACGGCGGTAAAAGTCCTGGCCACCCTGTGGCTGGCGTTTATCCCGGTCATGCTTGCCATCGTGGTAACCCTGGGCATGAACGGCTACCTGAACCAGCTCGAAGCCAACATGGACAGCAGCTACGAAAGCAGCTCCATCACCTCCGATGAAGATGCCGACCAAGCCACCACCGTCGAAGAAGACGAAGCGCAGAGTGCTGACGAAGCGGGCGAACCTGTAGACTCTCCAGAACAGTGAAGAAACGCCCCCCGGCCTGTGATGCCTTTGTCACAGGCGCGGTGGCGTTGCGATGGAGAAAGGCATGACCCGTTACGCTCTGATCACCGGCGCCTCCAGCGGCATCGGCCTGGCCATGGCCGAAGCCCTGGCCCGTCGCGGCCGCAGCTTGATTCTGGTGGCCCGCCAGCGTGATCAGTTGGAAAGCATTGCAATCGAGTTGACCCAACGCTTTGGCGTCGAGGTGCTGTTCCGGGCCTGCGACCTGGGCGAGCCGTTGCGCTTGTCCGGGTTCCTGCTGGAGCTTGAGGAAGGCGAGCGGCAGATCGACCTGCTGGTGAACTGCGCCGGCATCGGCACCAGCGGGCCATTCCTCGCCCAGGATTGG
Source organism: Pseudomonas sp. FH1 (assembly GCF_000510895.2). Lineage (NCBI taxonomy): Bacteria > Pseudomonadati > Pseudomonadota > Gammaproteobacteria > Pseudomonadales > Pseudomonadaceae > Pseudomonas > Pseudomonas sp. FH1. The sequence goes on along the minus strand of NZ_AOHM01000025.1, from coordinate 166,135 downwards.
ATGACCGAACAAGACCTCATGGAGGTCAACATCCTCGCCTTGACCCGTATGTGCCACGCCCTTGGCAACACCATGGCGCTGCACGGCGGCGGGCAGATTCTCAATGTGGCGTCCATCGCGGCGTTCCAGCCCGGCCCGTGGATGAGCACTTACTACGCCAGCAAAGCCTATGTATTGCACTTTTCCGAAGGCTTGCGTGAGGAATTGAAGACCTGCGGCATCAAGGTCTCGGTGCTCTGCCCCGGCCCTACTCGCACCGCGTTCTTCGGCACCGCGCAGATGGACACCGCCAAGCTCGACCGCAGCCAACAGCTGATGAGCCCCGAAGAAGTGGCGCTCTACACCGTGCGCGCCCTGGATAAAAACAAAGCCATCATCATCCCTGGCCGCCGTAACCGCTGGATCGCCTTCAGCCCGCGCTTCAGCCCACGCTGGCTGACCCGCAAGATCGCCGGCGCCATCAACAAGGCCTATTGCCCACGTTGATTGGCTGAGTACACTCACCCTGCACATTCATAATGGAGAAACAGCTGTGGATACTCTGTTCACCAAGATCATCAACAGAGAAATACCCGCGGATATCATCTACGAAGATGATCAAGTCCTGGCGTTCAAGGACATCCACCCGGCGGCGCCTGTGCATTTCCTGGTCATTCCCAAGAAACACATCCCGACCCTTAATGACCTGACCGAAGAAGATAAAGCCCTGGCCGGTCATATTCTGTTCACCGCCCAGCGCCTGGCCGTGGAACAAGGCTGTGAAGAAGGTTTCCGGGTGGTGATGAACTGCAACCCGAAAGGTGGGCAGACCGTCTATCACATCCATATGCATGTGCTGGGTCAGCGCCAGATGAACTGGCCGCCGGGCTGATCTGCCCTTCAGCAAAGGTCGCGGCCCCAGGCTGCGACCCCATGCCCTTGACGCAGCGCAAACGCTTCCCCCTCTCTTGCGGTAAACTGGCCGCCGAGATTCTTCCCGGAGGTCAGCATGACTACCCAACGTCACTACTCGCCGATTGACCGTCTGTTGCTGCAAGCCGACATGGCCATGCGTACGCTGCTGCCGTTCAGTGGTCAGCCGTACCGCCCTTCGCCCGCGATTGTGCAGCCCGACGCCCAGATGAGCGAGACCGAGACCCGCCACGTCGCCGGCCTGATGCGCATCAACCATACCGGCGAAGTCTGCGCCCAGGCGCTGTACCAGGGCCAGGCCCTGACCGCCAAGCTGCCGCAGGTCCGTGCCGCCATGGAACATGCCGCCGAGGAAGAAATCGACCACTTGGCCTGGTGCGAGCAACGCATTCGCCAACTGGGCAGTCACCCGAGCGTGCTGAACCCGCTGTTTTATGGTTTGTCGTTCGGGATTGGCGCCGCTGCCGGCCTGATCAGCGACAAAGTCAGCCTGGGTTTTGTCGCCGCCACCGAACATCAAGTGTGCAAACACCTGGATGAGCATCTGGAACAACTGCCGGTCGAGGACGAAAAGTCCCGGGCGATTCTTGAGCAGATGCGCATCGATGAAGAACACCACGCCGAAAGCGCGTTGGATGCGGGGGGTTTCCGCTTCCCCGCGCCGGTGCGGTTCGGTATGAGTCTCTTGGCCAAAGTCATGACCAAAAGCACCTATAGAATTTGAATGCATCGAACCGAAAAAAAGGGCGCTATCACAGTGCCCTTTCTTTTTGCCTTCCGATTGAGCGATCAACCCAACTCGATGATTTCGTAATCATGGGTGATGGCCACACCGGCCGCTCCGAGCATGATTGACGCCGAGCAATACTTCTCGGCTGACAGCTCGATAGCACGCTTGACCTGGGCTTCTTTCAGCGCCCGGCCCTTAACCACGAAATGCATGTGGATCTTGGTGAATACCTTGGGGTCTTCAGTGGCGCGCTCGGCTTCCAGGAAGGCTTCGCAGCTTTCCACGGCTTGGCGGGACTTTTTCAGGATGCTGACCACGTCGAAATTACTGCAACCGCCTACGCCCAGCAGGAGCATTTCCATCGGACGTACGCCCAGGTTACGGCCACCGGCTTCCGGCGGGCCGTCCATGACCACCACATGGCCACTGCCCGACTCACCGAGGAACATGGCTTCGCCCGCCCATTGGATGCGTGCCTTCATCGCCCAGACTCCACTGCTAAAAAAGGGTCGCCAGCTTAGCACAGGGCCCGCCTGCGTCAGCGTTTCCAACAAAAGCGATCAATAGCAGGGTTTGCAAGGAAAATTGGCTAATCGAGTCAGAATGTGTCTGTTAAGCTGACGCCAAATCGATGGCGTAATGCCACCCTTTATACAGCGCGTATCAGTGCCGATACCCGATGAATACAACAACTCAAACTATTTAGCGCAGTCTTTTCGGGATACAACCATGGTTGCCCTTACTCCCATACCCAAGATCAAGAATCTCGACAAACTGTTGATGCATTGCCAGCGACGCCGCTACCCGGCCAAGCACAACATCATCTGCGCGGGTGAACGCTCCGAAACGCTGTTCTTCATCATCAAAGGCTCGGTCACCATCCTGATCGAAGATGAAGACGGCCGTGAAATGATCATCGCCTACCTGAACACCGGGGATTTCTTTGGGGAGTTGGGGCTATTCGAACAAGCTGGCAAGGAACAGGAGCGCAGCGCCTGGGTGCGCGCCAAGGTCGAATGCGAAGTGGCCGAGATCAGCTACGCCAAGTTCCGCGAGCTTTCCCAGCACGATCCCGACATTCTCTATGCCCTGAGCGGCCAGATTGCCCAGCGTCTGCGCGACACCACGCGCAAGGTCGGCGACCTGGCATTTTTTGATGTAACGGGACGAGTCGCCCGTTGCCTGCTGGATTTGTGCAAGCAGCCCGACGCCATGACGCATCCCGACGGAATGCAGATCAAAGTCACGCGTCAGGAAATCGGGCGCATTGTCGGCTGTTCACGGGAGATGGTCGGTCGCGTGCTCAAGGACCTGGAAGAGCGCAACCTGGTACACGTCAAAGGCAAGACGATGGTGGTGTTTGGCACCCGCTAAACCGGCAGGAAACTGGCCAGCATTTTGCGGTACAGGGTGTCCAGCCGGCTGATCGCATCCGGCGCGGGGAAGGCTTCGTGCAAGGCAATGTGGCTGTCGGCGCGCACCCGCTGGTCGAGGCCGCAGGCTTCATTGAAGCGATTGACCGCCGCGATCAGCTCGTCGCGATCGTTTTCCAGCAACAGCGCACCGTGCACCAACCCCACCGGGCGCCCACCACTTTGCCGCCAACGCTGGGCGGTGCCGACCATTTTGCGGCCGTTGAGGTTGACGTTGTAGCGGCCGTCGCAAAACGCGCCGTCGATTTCACCGACGGACGCATCGCCTCCCAACTCGATCAGCAAATCGCAGATCGGTTGGCACAAACGCAAGTAACCCGTTTCGATACGGTTCTGATCGCCTTCGCTGCGCGGCGGAGCATAGACCAGGGCGATGTTGACCGTGGCACTCGACTGCGGCACCGGTTCTCCACCGGTTTCACGCAGCAATACCGGCCAACCGGCATCCGCGGAAACCTGGCTGGCGGTCTCAAAAGCCGGCAAGCGGCTCAAACGACGTGGCATGACCAAGGCTTGGTCGCTGGGTTGCCAGAACAGCAACCCATATTCCCGCTCACCCGCGCAAACCGCCGCCATCAGGTCTTGTTCGGCGGCAAGCCCTGCTTCGACAGTCATCGCCACCGGCTGAGTCATCATCAATCCAGGGTCGAACCGCTGACCGCCACGCCACGCTCCGGGAAGAACAGGCGCTGCAATTCGGCCCCTGGGTTCTCGGCACGCATGAAGGTCTCGCCCACCAGGAACGAATAAACACCGCTGATCTCCATCAGCTCCACATCGGCACGGTTGACGATACCACTCTCGGTAATCACCAGACGGTCGCGTGGAATGCGCGGCAGCAGGTCGAGGGTGTTTTCCAGGCTGACTTCGAAGGTGTGCAGGTTACGGTTGTTAACCCCCACCAGCGGTGTGTCGAGGGTTTTGAGGGCGCGTTCCAGTTCGTCACCGTCGTGCACTTCTACCAGCACATCCAGGCCAACGCTTTTCGCCACGGCCGCCAGTTCCGCCATCTTCACGTCATCCAGGGCGGAGACGATCAACAGCACACAGTCGGCGCCCAGGGCACGAGCTTCGACAATCTGATACGGGTCGACCATGAAATCCTTGCGGATCACCGGCAACTTGCACGCGGCGCGGGCCTGCTGCAGGAACAGGTCGGAACCCTGGAAATAGTCGATATCAGTCAGTACGGACAGGCAGGTCGCACCGCCCTTCTCATAGCTCTTGGCGATCTCTTCAGGAATGAAGATCTCACGAATCACGCCCTTGCTCGGCGAAGCTTTCTTGATTTCAGCAATGACGGCCGGCTGCTTTTCCTTGGCCTGCTTGATCAACGCATTGGCAAAGCCACGCGGAGCATCAGCGATCTTCGCCTGGGCTTCCAGCTCGGCCAGGGTCACGCGGGCACGACGCTCAGCCACTTCTTCGGCCTTGCGGGCCAGGATCTTTTCCAGAACGGTCGGCACACTCATCCTTCATTCTCCATCTTGAATACTGCGGTGAATGCTCCCAGCTCTTCGAGCTTTTCGCGAGCCAGACCGGTGTGCAGCGCATCGTGGGCCAAGGCGACACCTTCTTTAAGACTATAGGCGTGGTCGGCCGCATACAGCGCAGCACCCGCATTCAACACTATCATCTCGGCAGCTTTTTGACCGTTCTCAGTCTTGCGACGCCCCAGGGCATCGCGAATCAACTCCAGTGAGGCCGCCGGGCTTTCCACCGCCAGGCCGTGCAGGCTCTGGCTCTTCATGCCCAGATCTTCCGGCTCGACCCAATACTCGGTGACCTGGTCATTCTTCAGCTCCGCCACAAAGGTCGGTGCCGCCAGGCTGAATTCGTCCAGGCCGTCCTTGGAATGCACCACCAGCACATGCTTGCTGCCCAGGCGTTGCAGTACTTCGGCCAATGGCCGGCACAGTGCCTGGCTGAACACGCCCACCACCTGGTGTTTCACACCGGCCGGATTCGTAAGCGGGCCGAGCATGTTGAACAGGGTGCGCAGGCCGAGGTCCTTGCGCGGGCCTGCGGCGTGCTTCATCGCACCATGGTGGGATTGGGCAAACATGAAGCCGATGCCGACGCTGTCGATGCAGCGCGCCACTTGTACCGGCGTCAGGTTCAGGTAGATCCCGGCCGCCTCCAGCAGGTCGGCGCTGCCGCTCTTGCCGGACACTGCGCGGTTACCGTGCTTGGCCACGGTGCAACCCGCCGCCGCGACCACAAACGAAGAAGCCGTCGACACGTTGAAGATGTTCGCACCATCACCGCCAGTACCGACCACATCGACCACGCCGTCGAGGGTCTTGAGTTCGACCTTGTCCGCCAACTCGCGCATCACCGATACGGCGCCGACAATCTCGTCGATGCTTTCGCTCTTCATGCGCATAGCCATCATGAACGCGCCAATCTGCGCGTCGGTGCATTGACCGGTCATGATTTCGCGCATCACATCGCTCATTTCAGCGGTGCTCAGGTCCAGGTGGCCGACGATACGGCTCAGGGCAGTCTTGATATCCATGGAAAGTCCTTAGCGCGTGCCGCCGCTCTGCTTGAGAAAGTTGGCGAACAGCTCGTAGCCCTGCTCGGTCAGGATCGACTCGGGGTGAAATTGCACCCCTTCGATATTCAGTGTCTTGTGGCGCAGGCCCATGATCTCATCGACCGAGCCGTCTTCCAGCTGGGTCCAGGCGGTCAACTCCAGGCATTCCGGCAGGGTTTCGCGCTTGACCACCAGCGAGTGATAGCGGGTCACGGTCACCGGCAGGTTGAGGCCATGAAACACGCCGACATCATTATGGAACACCGGGCTGGTTTTGCCGTGCATCACCTGGCGCGCACGCACCACGTCACCACCAAAGGCCTGGCCGATGGATTGGTGGCCCAGGCACACGCCCAGGATCGGCAGCTTGCCGGCGAAATACTGGATCGCTTCGAGGGAAATGCCTGCCTCGGTCGGCGTGCACGGGCCTGGCGAAACCACGATGCGCTCCGGGTTCAGGGCGGCGATTTCGGCCACGGTCAGTTCGTCGTTGCGCACCACCTTGACCTCTGCACCCAGCTCACCCAGGTACTGCACAACGTTGTAGGTAAAGGAGTCGTAGTTATCAATCATCAGCAACATGGGGGAAACCTCAGGAATTGGGGGTCTGTTCAGCCAGCGCAACGGCGCGGAACATCGCGCGGCGCTTGTTCAGGGTTTCTTCCCATTCGAGGGCCGGCACCGAGTCGGCGACGATCCCGCCACCGGCCTGCACGTGCAGTTCCCCGTCCTTGATCACGGCGGTGCGAATCGCAATGGCCGTGTCCATGTTGCCGTTCCAGGCGAAGTAACCCACGGCACCGCCATAGACACCACGCTTGACCGGCTCCAGCTCGTCGATGATTTCCATCGCGCGAATTTTCGGCGCACCCGACAAGGTGCCCGCCGGCAGAATCGCGCGCAGTGCGTCCATCGCCGTCAGGCCGGCTTTCAGCTCGCCGGTGACGTTGGACACAATGTGCATCACATTCGAATAACGCTCGATGACCATCTTCTCGGTGAGCTTCACCGAACCGATTTCCGAGACACGCCCGGTATCGTTGCGACCCAGGTCGATGAGCATCAGGTGCTCGGCGATTTCCTTGTCGTCGCTCAACAGGTCTTCTTCGAGCGCCAGGTCGGCCTCTTCGGTCGCACCGCGTGGGCGGGTGCCGGCAATCGGGCGCACGGTGATCAGGTTGTCTTCGACGCGCACCAGCACTTCCGGCGAACTGCCCACCACGTGGAAGTCACCAAAGTTGAAGAAGTACATATACGGCGTTGGGTTGAAGCAACGCAGGGCGCGGTAAAGATCGATTGGCGCGGCCTTGAAGTCGATGGACATACGCTGCGACGGCACCACCTGCATGCAGTCACCCGCGAGGATGTATTCCTTGATGGTATCGACGGCGCGCTCGTAGTCATCCTGGGTAAAGCTGGAGCGGAACACCGGGTCGGCCGCCGGCGGACGGCTGAGGTCCAGGCCGCGACGCGGAGTGATTGGCTGGCGCAGTTTTTCCAACAGGGCTTCGAGGCTGGCGCGGCCTTGTTCGAACGCGTCCGCCTGGGATGGGTCGGCGAGCACAATCGCGTGCATCTTGCCGGCGAGGTTGTCGAACACCACCACGGCATCGGAAACCATCAGCAGAATGTCCGGCACGCCCAGCGGATCCGGGTTCGGGCATTTGCCCAAGCGTTTTTCCACATAACGCACGCAGTCGTAACCGAAGTAACCCACCAGGCCGCCGTTGAAACGCGGCAGGCCAGCAATGGTCGGCACGTTGTAACGCGCCTTGAACGCTTCGACGAACGCCAGTGGATCTTCTACGTCGTGGCTTTCGATCTCGACGCCATCATGGGTGATGCTCACATGATGGTCGTGTACCCGCAGCACTGTGCGGCACGGCAGGCCGATGATCGAGTAACGCCCCCACTTCTCGCCGCCCTGTACGGACTCGAGCAGGTAGGAATTGGGCTCGTCGGCCAGTTTCAGGTAGATCGACAGCGGCGTGTCGAAGTCGGCCAGGGTTTCGCAGGCCAGGGGGATGCGGTTATAGCCGGCAGCGGCCAAACGCAGGAATTCTTCGCGGGTCATGATATGCCTCGTGGCTTGAGGGTCTAACAGTCAGGTATGCAAACGCGCCGCAGAGTGCGGCCAGGATCAGTCAGGCGCGCCAACGCCAGCGGGCCAGGGCCTTGATGACTTTCATCCAGAGTTTGCGAGTGACCACCACGATGGAATTTCCAGAAGGGGACGGATCGGTATCGGGCAACGTTATCTCAGCGCCAGCTCCCAAGCAACCGGGGATTAACAGACGCAGGTCATCAATCACCAGTGAAGGCGACTCTTCGGCGATTGGCCGACCATGGTTATAGCCGTAACTGAGGGCCACGCACTGCACGCCCGCCGCCTTTGCCGCCAGCACATCACTGCGTGAATCGCCGACGAACAACGACTGCGAGGCCGGGATATTGGCCATTTTCATCACGAAAAACAGGGCCGCCGGATCGGGTTTTTTCTGCGGCAGGGTATCGCCACCGATGATCCAGCGGAAATACCGGCCGATTTTCATCTGGTCCAATAGCGGTGCGACGAAGCGTTCCGGCTTGTTGGTGATCAGGGCCATTTCCACGCCCTGCTTGCTCAGCCACTTGAGCGTGTCGCGCACGCCGGGGTAAACCACGGTCAGTTCATGGCCATCTTCGTAGGCGGCGTTGAACAGTTCCAGGGCATGCTCGGCCTCCACATCATCCACGCCTTCGGCATCAATGTTGTTGGCCAAGGCCCGGCGCACCAGCATCTGCACGCCGTTGCCGACCCATTCGCGCACCGACTCGATCCCTGCCGGCTTACGTCCCAGCTTGAGCAGCATGTCGTCCACCGCCGCCGCCAGGTCGGGCACCGAGTCGATCAAGGTGCCGTCCAGATCGAACATCACCAGCCGTGGCAATTTGCCGGGGAACAGCTGCTCAAAGCCGCTCATGGACGCGCCAGCGCCAACTCGGCACGCATCTTGTCGATGACTTCCTGATAGTCCGGCGCATTGAAGATCGCCGAGCCAGCCACAAAGGTGTCGGCACCAGCGGCGGCGATTTCGCGGATATTGTTGACGTTGACCCCACCGTCGATTTCCAGGCGGATGTCACGGCCGGACGCATCGATCAGCGCACGGGCTTCACGCAGCTTGTTCAGCGTGCCGGGGATGAACTTCTGGCCGCCGAAGCCTGGGTTGACGCTCATCAACAGAATCATGTCGACCTTGTCCATCACGTACTCAAGCACACTCAGCGGAGTGGCCGGGTTGAACACCAGGCCCGCCTTGCAACCGCCTTCGTGGATCAACTGCAAGGTGCGGTCGACGTGCAGCGAGGCCTCCGGGTGGAAGGTGATGTAGGTGGCGCCGGCTTCGACGAAGTCGCCGATGATGCGATCCACCGGGCTGACCATCAAGTGTGCATCAATCGGCGCAGTGATGCCGTACTTGCGCAGCGCAGCACAGACCATCGGGCCGATGGTCAGGTTGGGCACGTAGTGGTTGTCCATGACGTCGAAGTGCACGAAGTCGGCACCAGCGGCCAATACCTTGTCCACTTCCTCACCCAGGCGGGCGAAGTCGGCGGAGAGAATCGATGGAGCAATAACGAAGGGCTGCATGACGCACCTTTTTTGAGCTAAATCACGATGGCGCGCATTGTATACCTCATGCTTTGCCGCGCGCACCGTGACCTAACTCAACGGTTAGTAAGCGGCCCGGTAGATTTTCTCGATATCGGCCGCGCTGAGCTTGCGCGGATTGTTGCGCATCAGCCGCTCAATGCCCGCCGCTTCCACGGCCATGGCGGGGATTGCATCTTCGGGAACCCCGAAACTGTGCAGTCCTGCCGGGATCTCGACGGCGGCGCACAATCGCGTCATCGCCTCCACGGCCTGGTCGGCGGCATCGTTGACGCTCAAGCCGGTGATATTCACGCCCATGGCCTGGGCAATCTCCTGCATGCGCTCCACGCAGGCCAGCTTGTTCCAGTGCATCACATAGGGCAGCAACAGCGCATTGCTCACACCATGGGCGATATTGAAACGCCCACCCAACGGATAAGCCAACGCGTGCACCGCGCCGACCCCGGCATTGCCGAATGCCATGCCGGCCATCAGGCTGGCGGTGGCCATGTCGTCGCGAGCCTGCAGGTTGGCCGGGTTGGCGTAGGCCTTGGGCAATGCCTGGGCGATCAGCTTGATGGCGCCGATAGCCAAGGCGTCGGTGATCGGCGAGGCGTTCAGCGACAGGTAGGATTCGATGGCATGTACCAGCGCGTCCACGCCGCTGGCGGCAGTGACACTGCGTGGACAGGTCAGGGTCATTTGCGGGCTGATCAGCGCGACGTCCGGCAACAGATAATCGCTGACAATGCCTTTTTTCAGCTGCGCAGCCTTGTCGGAGAGAATCGCCACATTGGTCACTTCCGAACCGGTACCGGCGGTGGTGGGGATAGCGATCAGCGGCGGGCCCTTGCGTGGCACCTGGTCGACGCCGAACAAATCCGCCAGCGCGCCGTGGTAGCCGGCATACGCCGCAACACTTTTGGCAATGTCGATGGCGCTGCCGCCGCCCACGCCGATCAGGCCGTCGTGCCCGCCCTCGCGGTAGACCCGCATGCAGTCTTCGACAATGGCGATTTCCGGATCGGGCAACACCCGGTCAAAAATCTCGTAGGTGCGCTCGCCCAGATGTTCGAGTGCCAACGCGACGGTGCCGGATTTGACCAGCGCAGCGTCGGTGACGATCAGCGGGTTGTCCACATCCAGGCGCGTGAGTTCAAAGGCCAGTTGTTCGATGGCGCCAGCGCCGGTCAGCAGTTTGTGGGCGATCTTGAATGAGGAGGTACTCATGTGCGCGGCCTCTTATTAAGTGATGGGCTGGCACAAGAGTAGCTCCCTATGGCGTGTTGTCAGCCATTCATCGGGCGAATGGTCGTTACACCTGCGCGGTACGCAGTTTCTCGCTGCGGCCGCGCAGCCATTCCAGGGTCAGCAACAGCAACACCGAGAACGCAATCAGCAGGGTTGCCGCCGCCGCAATCGTCGGACTGAGGTTTTCCCGGATACCGCTGAACATCTGGCGCGGCAGCGTGGCTTGCTCGGGGCCGGCGAGGAACAGCGTCACCACCACTTCATCGAACGACGTTGCGAACGCAAACAACGCCCCGGAAATCACCCCCGGCGCGATCAACGGCAAGGTCACCCGGCGGAATGCGGTGAGTGGCGAAGCACCCAAGCTGGCCGCCGCCCGCACCAGGTTGTGATTGAACCCCTGCAATGTGGCCGACACGGTGATGATCACAAACGGCACACCCAGCACCGCATGCACCACGATCAGCGAGAAGAAGCTATTGCCCAGGCCCAGCGGCGCAAAAAACAAGTAACTGGCCACGCCAATGATCACAACCGGCACTACCATCGGTGAAATCACCAAGGCCATGACCAGCGCCTTACCCGGAAAGTTGCCGCGAGTCAGGCCAATCGCTGCCAAGGTGCCGAATACCATCGCCAGCAACGTGGCCGCCGGGGCGACGATGATGCTGTTCTTCAGCGCCCGCATCCACTCGGCGGAGGCGAAGAAGTCCTGATACCAATGCAGCGAGAAGCCCTGCAACGGGTACACCAGGAAACTGCCGCTGTTGAACGACAGCGGGATGATCACCAGCACCGGCAAAATCAAAAACAACAGGATCAAGCCGCAGAGAATCCGCAAGCTGTAGAACCACACCCGTTCGACGGGCGACATATAAGGGCTCAGCATCGCAAGGTCTCCTCAGCTCAGGCGCAGGCGGCTGGCGCCGACCAGGCGGTTATAGATCAGGTACAGCAACACGGTGGCCAACAGCAGCAAGCCGCCCAACGCCGTGGCCATGCCCCAGTTGATGCTGGTATTGGTGTAGAACGCCACGAAGTAACTGACCATCTGGTCGTTCGGGCTGCCCAGCAGAGCCGGGGTGATGTAGTAACCAATCGCCAGGATGAACACCAACAGGCAACCGGCTCCGACACCAGCGTAGGTCTGGGGGAAGTACACGCGCCAGAAACTGGTAACCGGGTGACAGCCCAGTGAAATCGCCGCGCGCATGTAGGTGGGCGAGATACCCTTCATCACGCTGTAGATCGGCAGGATCATGAACGGCAGCAAGATGTGCACCATGGAGATGTAGACGCCGGTCCGGTTGAACACCAACTCCAGCGGCTTATCGATCAGGCCCATGCCCAGCAGTGCGCTGTTAATCAGGCCGCCGGATTGCAGCAGCACGATCCACGCGGCGACTCGCACCAGGATCGAGGTCCAGAACGGCAGCAACACCAGGATCATCAGCAGGTTGCTTTTGCGGGCTGGCAGGTTGGCCAGCAGGTACGCCAGCGGATAGGCCAGCAGCAGGCAGACCGCCGTGATCACCAGGCCCATCCAGAAGGTCCGGGCAAAGATGTCCAGGTAGATCGCCTGGTCCGGCGTGGCCGGCGCCACTTCACCGAGGTCATCGATGCGGTGATCGACGGCCGCCAGCAGATAGAACGGGGTAAGACTGCTGGTATTGCGCCGGATCGCCTGCCAGTACGCCGGGTCGCCCCAGCGTTCATCAAGGTTTTCCAGCGCTTCTTTATAGGACACCGGCACTTCGCTGAAGGGCAGCGCCCGCGCGGTTTTGGTCAGCAGGCTGCGATAGCCGGCCAGTTCCATGTTCAAGCGCTTGGACAGATCGCCCAAGGTCTGATTTTGACGGGCCTCGCCCAAGTCCTCACTGAGGGCCTGGTACACCGGCTCGCCCGGCAACCCGCGGCCATCCCAGGCCGTCACCGCCACCACGGTACGCGGCAAGCCGCCCACCACTTCCGGGTTGCCGACGCTTTTGAACAGCAGCGCCACGATCGGCACCAGGAACACCAACAGCAAGAACAGCACCAGCGGCGCAATCAAGGCCTGGGCCTTCCAGCGATTGAGCCGCTCGGCACGCGCCAGGCGCTGCTTGAGGGTGGGGCTGTTGACCTCGTTCGAGGGAACGGCGATGGCCATGGCTGACTCCGATTTCTTAAACATCAATGCAAAACGGTGGGTGTGGCACTTGTTCTGTGGCGAGGGAGCTTGCTCCCGCTGGGGCGCGAAGCGGCCCCAAAAGAGGGGACTGCTGCGCAGTCCAACGGGAGCAAGCTCCCTCGCCACAGATTCGATCTCACAGCTCTAGCGAGTTACTTGGCAGCCCACGAGTTGAAGCGCTGCTCCAACTGCTCACCGTTATCCGCCCAGAAGCTCACGTCGATCTGCACCTGGTTGGCGATGTTTTCCGGGGTGGTCGGCATGTCCTTGAGGATGTCCTTGGCCAGCAGCGGCACGGCCTGGGTGTTGGCCGGGCCGTAGGCGATGTTTTCCGAGTAGGTCTTCTGTTGCTGTGGCTGCACCGAGAAGGCGATGAATTTCTTCGCCGCTTCAGCACGGTCTTTCGCCAGGCCTTTAGGAATTGCCCACGCGTCGAAGTCGTAGATGCCGCCGTTCCACACCACTTTCAGGTTGCTTTCTTTCTGCACGGCGGCGATGCGGCCGTTGTAGGCCGAACTCATCACCACGTCACCCGAAGCCAGGTATTGCGGCGGCTGTGCGCCCGCTTCCCACCACTGGATCGATGGCTTGAGTTCGTCGAGCTTCTTGAACGCACGGTCCTGGCCATCTTTGCCGGCCAGCACTTTGTAGACGTCCTTCGGCGCGACGCCGTCGGCCATCAGTGCGAATTCCAGGGTGTACTTGGCGCCTTTACGCAGGCCGCGCTTGCCCGGGAATTTCTTGGTGTCCCAGAAATCCGCCCAACTGGTCGGTGCGCTGGCCAACTTGTCGGCGTTGTAGGCGAGCACGGTGGACCAGACGAAGAAGCCCACGCCGCACGGCTGGATCGCGCCCTTCACGTAGTCGGCGCTGTTGCCGAACAGTTTCGGGTCGAGGGGCTCGAACATGTCCTCATCGCAGCCACGGGACAGCTCCGGCGACTCCACTTCCACCAGGTCCCAGGACACGCTCTTGGTGTCGACCATGGCTTTGACCTTGGCCATCTCACCGTTGTACTCGCCAGCGATGATCTTGCCGTTGCCCGCGCTTTCCCACGGTGCGTAAAAGGCCTTGACCTGGGCCGCCTTGTTCGCGCCGCCAAAGGACACGACCGTCAGGTCCGGGCCTGCCATGGCCTGTGTCGCGCCCATCAAGCCCAAAGCCAGGGCGGAATACTTCAGGGATCTCAACATTGTTGTTCTCTCCACGTGCAGGGTTGGTGAAGCCAGGGGGCGATCAATTCGCCTCTAGAAGTGGGTCGAGTGCGCGAACGTGCTCGACTTGCCAGCCAATCGGTACCACGTCGCCGACCGCCAGGGCTGGGTCCAGCTCGGCAATCGGTTGTTTCACAAAAAAATCGGCCTTGCCGCAGACTTCCAGGCGCACGCGCACGTGGTCGCCCAGGTAGATGAATTCGGCCACGCGCCCAGAGAAGCGGTTGACGCAGCTTTCGCTGGAGCCATTGAGGCTGACGCGCTCCGGGCGCACCGACAGGGTCACCGGACCGCCGACCTGGCCGACATTCACGGCCAGCGCCTCGACCTTCTCGCCGCGCGCCAGCTCCACCACGCAGCGCTCGCCGGTATGGCTGTGCAAGCGGCCGTTGAGGCGGTTGTTCTCGCCGATGAAGTTGGCGACAAAGGTGTTCTTCGGTTCTTCGTAAAGGGTGCGCGGCGCGGCGATCTGCTGGATCTCGCCCTGGTGGAATACCGCCACACGGTCAGACATGGTCAGCGCCTCGCCCTGGTCGTGAGTCACATACACCACCGTCACGCCGAGGCGCTGGTGCAGGTGTTTGATCTCCATCTGCATGTGTTCGCGCAGTTGCTTGTCGAGGGCACCGAGGGGTTCGTCCATCAGCACCAGTTGCGGTTCGAACACCAGCGCGCGGGCCAATGCCACGCGCTGTTGCTGGCCGCCGGAGAGTTGCGCCGGGTAGCGCTGGGCGAACGCATCAAGCTGGACCATGCTCAATACGCGTTTGACCCGCTCGCTGATATCGGTCTTGCTCAAGCCCCGCACCGACAGCGGGAACGCCAGGTTCTCGGCCACGGTCATGTGCGGAAACAGCGCGTAGTTCTGGAACACCATGCCGATGTCGCGCTTATGCGGCGGCACGTTGTTGATGGAGCGCCCGGCCAGCTGGATTTCGCCGGCGGTCGGCGTTTCAAAGCCGGCGAGCATCATCAGGCTGGTGGTTTTGCCGGACCCGGAAGGCCCGAGCAGGGTAAGGAACTCGCCCTTGCGAATCTCCAGGTTGAGGTCTTTGACGATCAGGTTCTCGCCGTCGTAGCTCTTCTGCACGCCACGAAAGCTGACCAGCACATCATTTGAATCCACCTCGCTCATACCCGCACCTTTTTGTTTTGGACTGCTGTGAGACAAGCGTAGTCCAGGCGCAAGGCCCCGGAAATCGGGGGCCAGGAGAGAATTGCATCAGTCGGATGGAAGGTTCGGGGTAGGGATTGCCCTACACGGATGGCGCGCACGGGACGGTGCAGCGACAAGGGGCGAGCTGCAAGCAGCAAGAATGGGCTCGGCGGGGTTTTTGCGGTGTCGCTTTCAGGTATGCGGTTAGAGCAGCTTGTGCTCCATGGCGTATTTCACCAACTCCGCCAGGGACGTGATATTGAGCTTTTGCATCAGCCGCGCCTTGTGGGTGCTGATGGTCTTGCTGCTCAGCGCCAACTGTTGAGCGATGTCGTTGACGTTGGCGCCCTGGGCCAGGCGCTCGAACACCGAGAATTCGCGCTCCGACAGTAATGAATGCAGCGGTCGCGTATCGGTGAGGCCGACTTCGAAGACCATCCGGTCGGCCAGGTCCGGGTCGATGTAACGTCCACCTGCCGCCACCTTGCGAATCGCCGTGAGCAACAGCGCCGGGTCGCTGTCCTTGGTGGCGTAACCGGCGGCGCCGACCTTCAAGGCGCGGGCGGCCATTTGCGCCTCGTCGTGCATCGACAGCACCAGGATTGCCGGCGGATTGTTCAGCGCACGGATCCGCGCAATCGCTTCCAGGCCGTTGACGCCGGGCATCGAAATGTCCAGCAACACCACCTCGCAGGCAACGTGGCGCAAGGTTTCCAGCAATTGCTCGCCATTGCTGGCCTCCCCCACCACCAACAGGTCTTTGGCCAGGCCAATCAATTGCTTGATGCCTTCACGAACGATGGTGTGGTCTTCGGCTACCAGTACGCGGATCACAGGGATTTCCTCATGGTGTTATGCATCCAACGGCACCGTGACACTCAGGGTGGTGCCCTCCCCCAACTCGCTGTCCAGGCTCAACTGCCCACCCATGATCAGCACGCGCTCGCGCATGCCCACCAGGCCAAACGACACTGGGCGGCCCTGGGCCTGGACGAAACCGACGCCATCGTCGCTGATGGTCAGACGCAAATCCGTGCCCTCCAGGGCCAGGGTCAGTTCAACAGTATGTGCCTGGGCATGGCGCATCACATTGGTCAGCGCCTCCTGCAGGATGCGGAACAAGCCAATGGCCTTGGCATCGCTGAGGGTCGGCAGGTTATCCGGAACCTGCACCAAACAGGGAATTTGCGTGCGCGCTTCAAAGCGCCGCGCCTGCCATTCAATGGCCGAGGCGATCCCTGCATCCAGAATCGGCGGGCGCAGTGCCGTCGCCACATCGCGCACCAACTGGAACAGCTGGGCGATCAAGCGTTTCATGCTGTTCAAGCGTTCATGCAAACCGGGATCCAGCTGCGCATAGGCCAGCTCGCACATGGAGGTTTCGAGCTTGAGCACGGTGAGCATTTGCCCGAGTTCGTCGTGCACTTCACGGGCGATACGGGCCTTTTCTTCTTCGCGTACGGTTTCCAGGTGGGCGGACAGTTCGCGAAGTTGCGCACGGGAGGCATCCAGTTCCAGCTCGATGCGCTTGCTTTCGCTGATGTCCCACACAATCCCATCCCACACCACCGAGCCGTCTTCCAAACGTCGGGTGACCGCCTTGATCTCGGCCCAGCGTTGTTCGCCCTGGCGTGGAAGAATCCGACCTTGCCAGAACCAGTTGCTCTCAGTGTCGGTAGCCTGATCCAGCGTACCGAGGTAACTGGCGCGGTCGTCTGGATGCACCACACTGCGAATCCCCACTTCCGGTCGGCTCAGCACCGCAGGCGCGTAGCCCACCAGGCTTTCGCTGCCCTCACTGATGTAGGCGAATTCGATTTCGTCGCTCAACGGCAAACGCTCCAGGCGGAACACCAGCCCCGGCACGTTCGCCGCGATCCCCTGCAGGCGCGCCTCACTTTCCTGCAAGGCCGCCAACGCGCGACGACGCTCGGTGACGTCATTCAGATAAACCACCAGGTATTCGCCGTCGGCAAACCGCAGGAAGCTCAAGGACACATCCGCAGGCAACACGCTGCCATCCGCCCGCAGGCAGTCAGTGGCAAAACTCTGCGGTCCCTCCTCACTGGCTCGGGCGCGTCGCCACAGGTTCAGCCAGCGGTCCATGGTGAGGGTGGGATCGAACTCGACCAGCGGCCGCTCGATCAGCGCACCGGGGCCGTAGCCGAGCATGCTTTCGGCCGCGTGATTGGCATAGCGCACGTGGCTGTCCCAGTTGACCCAGAGGATGCCGACAGTACTTTGGTCGATGGAAAACTGTGTCAGCCTTAAGGCCTCGGCACCCGCGGCGCGGGCAGCGCTTTCTTCCCGCGCGGCCAACAGGCCGTGTTCGAGCACCCGTTGCTGGCGGCGTTGCCAGAACACTACGGCGAGGCTGGCGAGCAGCAACAGGCCCAACAATAGACTGCGGTTTTGCCACAGACCAGGGGACTCCGTCAGCCGTGGGTATTTGGGTTGCAGCCAGCGGTTGTGCAGTTGATCAAGGTCGCGGGCAGGAATCGCACGCAAGGCACTTTGCATGATGCCGGCCAGTTCCGGCCATTCTCGTCGCGTGGCCACCCGCAGCAATTGCGGCAGGCCGATATCGCCCACCACTGCCAGCCCGGCAAACTCCGCCTCGCCGGACAAACGGCTCAACTGCGCTTCATCCACCACCGCATAACGCGCTTGCTGGCTCACCAACAATTGAAGGGCCTGGCGCTCCATCGGTACGCCCTGCAGGTTGAGGCCGGGGTAGGTGCTGCGCAGGTAATCAGCTACGGCGCTGGGCATGCGCACGGCGACGCGGGATTGCTCATCGAGCTTCTCCAGCTCCACGGCGCCGCCGCCCTCACGGATGCCGACGATGTGTTGCGGCACGCGCATATAAGGGTCGGTGAACAACCACAGGCGCAAACCCGCCGGGGTTTGTTGCAGGCCCGGGGCGATGTCCACTTCGCCCTCACGCACGGCGGCTTCCAGTTGTTCCTGATTGGGGAAATTGCGCCAGGTCAGCTCGATATTCAGCGCCTTGGCCAGCCATTGCATCAACTCGACATTAGCCCCGGACAGCCGCTGCAAACGCCGATCGTATTGCGCGTAGGGCGCCTGCAACACAAGGCCCACCCGCAGCTCCGGGTGCTGGGCCAGCCATTCGCGTTGCTGCGCATTGAGTTGTGCCTGGGGCGCGACGGGCGCAGGGGCTGCATTTGCCATCAAGGCAAGGCACAAACAGCCGATAACCAGCAGACAGCGAAAACCCATGATCCACGTCTCACATCACTGACAAATACTGACCAACCCATTAGGCTGCTGGAATCACTTCTGGCCGGGAATTTACGATGCCCTTTCTTCACCGTTCAGCATTGCCAGCATTGTGCCTGTCGCTGCTTTTTACCAGCGCCTTTTCTGTACAGGCCGCTGACGCACCCGCACCTGCCGCGGAAAAACCGGTCGAGCGCCAGCCCTTGTCCGAGCGCAGCCAGGCAGAAGCCAGCGCCCTCGAACGCAAGATCCCGCAACAAGAACAGCAGCAATTGCAGGCCGGCAGCGATTCATTCCTCGCCCTCTGGAAACCCGCCAACAGCGCCGAGCCTGAAGGCGTGGTGATTATCGTCCCCGGCGCCGGCGAAAATGCTGACTGGCCGCAAGCAATCAGCCCGCTGCGGCACAAATTGCCGGACGCCAACTGGGGCAGCCTCAGCCTATCGTTACCGGATGTAAGCGTGGATACGTTGCCACCGCGTGTGATGGAGGCGCCCAAGGCGACTGTCGACACCAGCAGCAAGGAAGCGAGTACCGCTGACAAACCCATCGAGCAGGCCGCCAGCGCCGAAGCCGAAGGCACCGACCCGGCGGTGGTGCCGGGCGCCGATGAGCAGGACAAGACCGACGCCTCGCGCATCTTCGACCGCATCGACGCCGCCGTGGCCTTCGCACAGACCCAGAGCGCACGCAGCGTGGTGCTACTCGGCCATGGCACCGGTGCCTGGTGGGCCGCACGCTATTTGAGCGAGAAACAACCGTCCCAAGTGCAGAAGTTTGTGATGGTGGGCGCGCAGACGCCCAACGGACGGCATCCAGATGTGCAGCAACTGGCCCCCGGCCTGAAGTTGCCGACCGCCGATGTCTTCTATCAGGACAACGCCCAATCACGCAAAAACGCCGTGGCCCGCGCCCAGGCAGCCAAGCGTTTAAAGAATGACGGTTACAAGCAGGTGTCGTTGAAAGCCTTGCCCGGCAACAGTGCTGCCGAGCAGGAGCAGTTATATCGCAGGGTTCGCGGCTGGTTGAGCCCACAGGCCAACGCCGACTGAAACCTACCGGAAGTCCCGGCGCTCGCGAATCAACGTATAGGCAGTGTGCAATTCGCGAGTGCGCTCGGTGGCCTCACGCACTTGCGCGGGGCTGGCGCCGGTGCCGGCGATCTTGTCCGGGTGATGGCGACTGAGCAGGCGACGATAAGCCCGCTTGATCACAGACGGCTCGGTGGTGGCCGTCACCCCCAGCAAGCGCAACGCGTCCTGATAAGTGGGGCCACGACTGACCAGCGGCTTGCGCTCCGGTGTGTAGTCGGCCGCCAGCGCCTGCAACTGTTGCGGCGTCCACCCCAGCCATTTGCCCCATTGGTCGATCAGGTCACGTTCGGCGTCATCCGCCTTGCCGTCCGCCCAGACCATGCGCCAGCACGCGCGCAATACGCCTTCCGCCGCATGGGGCTGAGCCTTGAGCACGCGCAGGTAACTGCGCACCCGGTCGGAGCCGGACTTGCCGCGATTGAACGCCGCAATCGCGCGGCGCTGGGCCGAGTCGGTCATGTCGAGCGAGCGCATCTCCTGACGCGCCTGCTGGATATGCCCATCCACCACCCGACCATTGCTCTTGGCCAACCGCCCCAGCAACACAAACAACAGCTCGTCATTGCGCAACGCCGGGCGCCCACCCAGGCGCTCGCGCAACTGCGCCCAACTGTGCAGTTGCAGACGACGATCCAGCGCCTGCCCCAACAGTGCCCCCAACATGGCCCCCGGAATACTGGCAATGGCAAAGCCAGCCCCGGCGCCGATCAGCGTCCCTGGCCACAGCATGTTACTGCCCCGCTGTCAGCAGGGTTTCGACCTGCGCTAGGCGCTCCAGCGTGCCGACATCAATCCAGCGTCCCGCCATGTGTTCCCCCGTTACCAGCCCTTTGGCCATGGCGGTCCGCAGCAGCGGCGCCAGCTTGAAGGCACCCGCGCTGCAACCCGCGAACAGCTTGGGGTCGAGCACTGAAATGCCACTGAAGGTCAGGTTATCGGCACCGGGCGCTGCATCATGAAGCAAACCTTGATCAAGGTAGAAATCACCGCCCGAAGGGTGATGGGCCGGGTTATCAACCATCACCAGATGGGCCAGGCCGTTGAGCGGCTGCTTGAGCTGGGTGAAGTCGTAGTCGGTCCAGATATCGCCATTGACCACCAGGAAAGGTTCATCCCCCAGCAACGGCAACGCCTGGAAAATCCCACCGCCGGTTTCCAACGGCTCACCTTCGGGGGAGTAACGGATGCGCAGGCCGAATTGCGCCCCATCCCCCAGGTAGCTTTCGATCTGCTGGCCGAGCCAGGCATGGTTGATCACGATTTCGGTGAAGCCGGCCTTGGCCAGCGCCTCCAAGTGATACTCGATCAGGCGCTTGCCGCCGGCCTGTACCAGCGGCTTGGGCGTATGCAAGGTCAGCGGACGCATCCGCTCGCCCTTGCCGGCCGCCAGGATCATCGCCTTCATACACGGGCCTCGGCGGGTTGGCGCAGGCTGGCGAGCAATTCACCCAACTCGCTCAACTCGGGACGATCTGCCAGCACCGCTTCTATATAAGCAAAGAAGCGCGGCACGTCGGCCAGGTAGCGAGGCTTGCCGTCACGATGGCAAATGCGCGCGAAGATACCGATGACCTTGAGGTGGCGTTGCACACCCATCAGGTCGCTGGCGCGCAGGAAATCATCGAAATCCGCCTGCACCGGAATGCCCAGTTGCCCCGCACGTTCCCAATACCCACGCTGCCAGTCCCGCACGCGGGCCTTGGGCCAGCTGAGGAAGGCGTCCTTGAACAGGCAGGTGATGTCGTAGGTGACTGGCCCGTAGACCGCATCCTGGAAATCCAGCACGCCGGGGTTGGGCTCGCTGATCATCAGGTTGCGCGGCATATAGTCGCGATGCACCAAGACTTTCGGCTGCGCCAGGGCGCTGTCGATCAGGTGATCACTGACACGCTGCCAAAGCGGCTGTTGTTGCGCATCCAGTTCGATACCCAGGTGACGGCGCACGTACCACTCCGGAAACAATTCCAGCTCGCGGCGCAGCAAGGCGACGTCATAGCTGGGCAGCGGTGCGTCCATCGGCAATTGCTGGAAGGCCAACAAGGCGTCGATGGCATCGGCAAACAATGCATCGGCGTTTTTGTCGTCAATCACGTCCAGATAGGTTTTTCTGCCCAGGTCATTGAGCAAAAGAAAGCCACGCGACAAATCTTCTGCATAAATTTTTGGAACATTTATTCCTGACTTTGCCAGCAAATGTGCGATATCGACGAAAGGTTTGCAGTTTTCCTGGGGGGGTGGGGCGTCCATGACCACGAAGGTCCGGCCACCGCCTTCCCAACGGAAGTAGCGCCTGAAACTCGCGTCGCTGCTGGCCGCGGTCAATGTAGCCGGGGGTACGGCACCCCAGTTTTGAGCATTGAAAAGGATGGGTAATTGCTCATCCAGCCAGACTTCCAGCTGTTGTAAACGTAGATCTTGCTCGGGCATTACAAGGGTCTCCGACGGCGCTAGCCGTCAAGCGGGGCATGCTTTATTATCACGCATCTTTTTCAGACCATCGAGAGGCGTGCGGCCCAAACCGCGGGCAGATGGCACGCAGGAAGCCCGGACTAATAAGATGGCATTGAAATCCCCCGCGTTTCGTAGAAAATTTCCGTTGCTGGTAACCGGCAGTCTGCTGGCCTTGCAACCCTTCGCCACCTCATTCGTGGTCGCCGCGGAACAGTATGACTGCTCAGTCTCTGCTTCGGGTGCCTGGGATTGCGCGCCGAAAACCGCCGCAGCCCCGCTACCACCACGCCCGGTGCATGATGGCGCTGCCATCAGCTCCGCCAACAGCACGGCGCAGGCCGATGCTGGCGGCAAAGCCGAGGCCGAGCCCAAGACCGCACTGGTCACCGAATCCAAGGGCCGTGGCCTGCGCTCGCGCAGCGCCGACTACAGCCACCTGGACTGGGTCCCACGCGAGAAGCTGACCGCAGCGCAGCTGGCCGAAACCGGCCCGTACTGCGGCGGTGCGTACATCGAGCCGATTCGTCCTGGCATGAACGACAAGACGAACAAGAGCGATGCGCCCACCTTCATCGGCGCCAAGGCTTCGCGTTACGAGCAGGAACAACAAGTCGCCACCCTGGCCGGTGACGTCGTCATGCGCCAGGGCAGCATGCAGTTGGAATCTGAAGAAGCCAGCCTGTACCAGGCCGAGAACCGTGGCGAGCTGAACGGCAAGGTCCGTCTGCGCGACAACGGTGCACTGATCGTCGGCGACCATGCCGAAGTGCAACTCGATACCGGCGCGGCCCAGATCGACAACGCCGAATACGTGCTGCACAAATCGCGCATCCGCGGTAACGCGCTGTACGCCAAGCGTGCTGAAAACGCGATCATCCGTCTCAAGGACGGTACGTACACCACCTGCGAGCCAGACAGCAACGCCTGGCAGCTCAGGGGCAACAACATCACGTTGAACCCGGCCACCGGTTTCGGTACCGCCACCAACGCGACGTTGCGGATCAAGAACATCCCGATCCTGTACACCCCTTACATCTATTTCCCGATCGACGACCGTCGTCAATCCGGCTTCCTGCCGCCGAGCTTCAGCACCGGCAGCGAAACCGGCTTCACCCTGGTGACGCCGTACTACTTCAACCTGGCGCCCAACTACGACGCCACGTTGTACCCGCAATACATGACCAAGCGCGGCATGATGATGGAAGGCGAATTCCGCTACCTCACCAAGTCCAGCGAAGGCCAGTTCGGCGGCGCGTACCTGAACGACGACAACGACGAGCGCAAGCGCCAGACCGACTACGAAAAAACCCGCTACATGCTCAATTGGCAGCACAAGGGCGGGTTGGATTCGCGCGTCCTGACCCAGGTCGACTACACCACGATCAGCGATCCTTACTACTTCCAGGACCTCAAGTCCTACCAGGAAGGTGTCGAGAGCCGCGACTACGTTAACCAGCAGGGTTCCGTGACTTATCGCGGCGACAGCTTCCAGGCTCGCTTGAACCTGCAGGCTTACCAGTTGGCGACAATTTCCCAGGTCACGCCGTATGACCGTCTGCCGCAGATCACCTTCAACGGTACGCTGCCGTACCATCCGGGTGGCCTGAACTTCAGCTACGAGACCGAAGCCGTGCGCTTTGATCGCGACCTGGAAAACGGCTTCTTCAAAGATCAGGACGGCGTGGCAACCCGTCGCCTGGACACCTACGTCACTGGCCTGACTCGCGCAAACGGTACCCGCCTGAACGTAGCGCCAGCCGTCGAGTACCCGATGAACTGGACCTACGGCTTTGTCACACCGAAGCTCAAGTACGTGTACACCAAGTACGACCTGGACCTGGACAACATCGGCAAGAACCAGATCATTGCTGAACAAGCCGCTGCTACCCCGGCCAACCCGTACGCAGGCGGCACGTTCAAGAGCTCCCAGGACCGTGCGGTTCCGGTGGCAAGCGTCGACAGCGGCCTGTACTTCGACCGAAATACCAACTGGTTCGGTAAGGATTATCGCCAGACCCTTGAACCGCGTGCGTTCTACCTGTACGTGCCGAACAAGGACCAGGCTGATATCCCGGTGTTCGACACCAGCGAGTACTCGTTCAGCTACGCGTCGCTGTTCCGCGACAACCGCTTCAGCGGCTCTGACCGTATCGGCGACGAGAACAAGCTGTCCCTGGGCTTGACCAGCCGCTGGATCGAAGAAAACGGCTTCGAGCGTCAGCGCGTATCCGTGGGCCAGGCGCTGTACTTCAAGGATCGTGAAGTTCAACTGCCGGGCATCCTGGCGGCAGACCGTGCCGACGCACGGTCCGATGTCTCGCCCGTTGCACTGGACTATGAGTTCCGCTTCAACCGCGACTGGCGCGCCACTGCGGATTACAACTGGGACACCGAGGAACACAGTCCCCGTTCCGGCAGCGCAATGCTCCACTACCAGCCGGAAGACAACCCGAACAAGATCATCAACGTCGGTTATCGCTATCGTAACGACCAGGTCGTCTACAACCAGTTGACCGGCAAATGGCAGTTCGGTGGTGACTACGGCCAGCCAGGCGATCCGAACTTCGTGAAGGATTACTACAAAATCCAACAACACGACTTCTCGATGATGTGGCCGATCATTCCCCAGTGGAACCTGATCACCCGCTGGCAGTATGACTACGCCCGCAACCGTACCCTGGAAGCCTTCGGTGGTTTCGAGTACGACAACTGCTGCTGGAAACTGCGCGTCATCAACCGTTACTGGGTTTCCAACGACGAATACAGCCAGATCGCCCCGCTTAACGAAAAGGGTGACCACGGGCTCTTCTTCCAGATCGTCCTCAAAGGACTCGGCGGCCTGACCGGCGCCAAGGTAGAGAGCTTCCTCGACAAAGGCATTGAAGGTTATCGTGAACGTGAAAACCAAGCTTTCTGATTGTCTGCGCCCGCTAGTGCTGGGCGCACTGTTCCTGGGCACCGCATCGGCACACGCTGCGGTTCAAGAACTGGATAAGGTAGTGGCCATCGTCGATAACGACGTGATCATGCAGAGCCAACTGGACCAGCGCGTCAAGGAAGTCCAGCAAACCATCGCCAAACGTGGCGGTGGCGTGCCACCGACCAGCGTCCTGGACCAGCAGGTACTGGAGCGCCTGATCGTCGAGAACCTGCAACTGCAGATCGGTGACCGTTCCGGCATCCGTATTTCAGACGAAGAACTGAACCAGGCCGTGGGCACCATTGCCCAGCGCAACAACATGAGCATTGACCAGTTCCGTGCTGCCCTGGCCCACGACGGTTTGTCCTATGAGGACGCCCGTGACCAGATCCGCCGCGAAATGATCATCAGCCGTGTGCGTCAGCGCCGTGTGGCCGAGCGGGTTCAGGTGTCCGAGCAGGAAGTGAAGAACTTCCTGGCGTCGGACCTGGGCAAGATGCAGCTTTCCGAAGAACTGCACCTGGCCAACATCCTGATCCCGACACCGGACAGCGCCAACTCCGAGCAGCTCAATGCAGCGGCCGCCAAAACCCAGGCTATCTATGATCGCTTGAAGGCCGGTGCCGATTTCGCCCAAATGGCGATCGCCCAGTCTGGCAGCGACAACGCACTGGAAGGCGGCGACATGGGCTGGCGTAAAGCGGCTCAATTGCCTCCTCCGTTCGACCGCGAGCTGAGTGCAATGGAAGTGGGTGGCATCACCCAACCTGCGCGTACACCGGGTGGTTTCATTATCCTGAAGCTCCTGGAAAAACGCGGCGGCGAAACATCGCTCAAGGATGAGGTGCACGTTCGCCACATCCTGGTCAAACCAAGCGAAATCCGCACCGAAGCCCAAACCAAGGAACTGGCCCAGAAGATCTATGACCGCATCCAGAGCGGTGAAGACTTCGCCACCCTGGCCAAGAGCTTCTCGGAAGACCCGGGTTCTGCCCTCAACGGCGGCGATCTGAACTGGATCGATCCGAAAGCCCTGGTGCCGGAGTTCCAGCAGGTGATGGCCGACACCCCGCAAGGCGTGCTGTCCAAGCCGTTCAAGA
This sequence comes from Pseudomonas sp. FH1, assembly GCF_000510895.2. Lineage (NCBI taxonomy): Bacteria > Pseudomonadati > Pseudomonadota > Gammaproteobacteria > Pseudomonadales > Pseudomonadaceae > Pseudomonas > Pseudomonas sp. FH1. The sequence goes on along the minus strand of NZ_AOHM01000025.1, from coordinate 140,285 downwards.
CCCAATATGGCTGGCATGTGCTGGAAGTCCTTGGCCGTCGCGCCACCGACAACACCAACCAAGCCCGCGAGCAACAAGCGCTGAACGTATTGCGTAACCGCAAATACGACGAAGAGCTGCAAACCTGGCTGCGTCAGATCCGCGACGAAGCCTATGTTGAGAACAAGCTGCCAGGCGCCCAGACAGGCACCGACCAGGCAGCGCAGTGAAACCCCAGCGTTTCGCGGTGACACCCGGCGAGCCGGCCGGCATTGGTCCTGACCTGTGCCTGCTGCTCGCCTCGCAACCCCAGCCACACCCCCTGATTGCCATTACCAGCCGCGACCTGCTCCTTGAGCGGGCCGCGCAGCTGGGTGTGGCTGTCACACTGCTGGACACAGCGCCTGGCAACTGGCCCGACCTGCCCGCCCCAGCTGGCAGCCTGTATGTGTGGGACACCCCGCTACAGGCCAAGGTGGTCGCCGGGCAACTGAACAAAGCCAACGCAGCGTTCGTGCTGGAAACCCTGACTCGCGCCGGGCAAGGCTGCATCGATGGCGACTTCGCCGGCATGATCACTGCGCCGGTGCATAAGGGCGTGATCAACGAATCCGGTATCGCCTTTTCCGGCCACACCGAATTCCTCGCCGAGCTGACCCACACCGAACAAGTCGTGATGATGCTGGCCACACGCGGCCTACGGGTCGCCTTGGTGACCACGCACCTGCCGCTGCGCGAAATTGCCGATGCCATTACCGCGGAGCGGGTGGAACGCGTCACGCGCATCCTGCACGCCGACCTGCAACAGAAATTCGGCATCGCCCAACCGCGCATCCTGGTCTGTGGGCTCAACCCCCACGCCGGCGAAGGCGGCCACTTGGGCCATGAAGAAATCGACATCATCGAACCCACCCTGGAGCGTCTGCGCCAAGAAGGCATGGACCTGCGCGGCCCGTTGCCTGCGGACACTCTGTTTACCCCCAAATATCTGGAGCACTGCGATGCAGTGCTGGCGATGTACCATGACCAGGGGCTGCCGGTGCTTAAATACAAAGGCTTCGGCGCCGCAGTCAACGTGACACTGGGCCTGCCGATCATCCGCACCTCCGTCGACCATGGCACTGCCCTGGACCTCGCGGGCAGCGGCAAGATCGATACCGGCAGCCTGCACGTGGCCCTGGGAACCGCCTATCAGATGGCCGAGACCCGTATATGACTGAGCATTACCAACACCGGGCGCGCAAGCGCTTCGGGCAAAACTTCCTGCACGACGCTGGCGTGATCGACCGCATCCTGCGTTCCATCCATGCCAAGCCTGAAGACCGCCTGCTGGAAATCGGCCCGGGCCAGGGCGCGCTGACCCAAGGCCTGCTGGCCAGCGGCGGCCAACTGGACGTGGTGGAGTTGGACAAGGACCTGATCCCGATCCTCAACCAACAGTTCGCCGGCATGCCCAACTTCAACCTGCATCAGGGTGATGCGCTGAAGTTCGACTTCAACACCCTCAACGCTGCGCCTAACAGCCTGCGTGTGGTGGGTAACCTGCCGTACAACATCTCTACGCCGCTGATATTCCACCTGCTGAACAACGCAGGCATCATCCGCGACATGCACTTCATGCTGCAAAAGGAAGTGGTAGAACGCCTGGCTGCTGGCCCTGGTGGTGGTGATTGGGGCCGTCTGTCGATCATGGTTCAGTACCACTGCCGCGTCGAACACCTGTTCAACGTGGGCCCTGGTGCGTTCAACCCGCCGCCGAAGGTCGACTCGGCCATCGTGCGCCTGGTGCCCCACGCCGTGTTGCCACATCCGGCCAAGGACCACAAATTGCTGGAGCGCGTGGTGCGCGAAGCGTTCAACCAACGCCGCAAGACCCTGCGCAACACGCTCAAGGCCCTGCTGAGCAACGCCGAGATCGAAGCCGCCGGCGTCGATGGCAGCTTGCGTCCTGAGCAACTCGACCTGGCCGCCTTCGTGCGCCTGGCCGACCAGTTGGCTATCCAGCCTGCGCCAACCGCAGACTGACAGCGCCAGGCAAGGCCAGACACATGTCTGGCCTAGTGCCCTCCTCTTGGCCTAGACTGACCCGCATCTGCTGTCCTCCGCTTTTAAGGCCTCTTGCATGTCCGATCCTCGCTACCAGATCGACGTCAGCGTCGTCACCCGCTTCCTGGCGGACCAATCCCAACCTGAACACAACCGCTTCGCCTTTGCCTACACCATCACGGTGAAAAACAACGGGCTGGTGCCGGCCAAGCTGCTGTCGCGCCACTGGGTAATCACCGACGGTGACGGTCAGGTCGAAGAAGTGCGCGGCGCCGGTGTGGTGGGTCAGCAACCGTTGATCGACAGTGGCGCCAGCCATACCTACAGCAGCGGTACGGTAATGACCTCCAAAGTCGGCACCATGCAAGGCTCGTATCAAATGAAAGCCACCGATGGCCAACTGTTCGACGCCATCATCAAGCCCTTCCGCCTCGCCGTGCCGGGAGCCCTGCACTGATGGCGACGTACGCGGTCGGCGACCTGCAAGGCTGCCTGGAGCCGCTCAAGTGCCTGCTTGAACGCGTGGCCTTCGACCCGGCCAACGATCGCCTGTGGCTGGTGGGTGATCTGGTCAATCGCGGCCCGCAATCCCTGGAAACGCTGCGCTATTTATATAGCCTGCGCGACTCTTTGGTCTGCGTATTGGGCAACCACGACCTGCACCTGCTGGCAGCCGCCAATAACATCGAGCGCCTGAAAAAGGGCGATACCCTGCGGGAAATCCTCGAGGCTCCGGATCGCGCCGAGCTGCTCGACTGGTTGCGCCGGCAAAAAATCCTGCATTACGACCAAGCCCGCAACATGGCCTTGGTCCATGCGGGCATCCCGCCCCAGTGGACACTGAAGAAAGCCCTCAAGTACGCCGCCGAAGTCGAAAGTGCCCTGGCCGATGACAACCTCTATACCGCCTACCTCGATGGCATGTACGGCAACGAGCCCGTGAAGTGGGACAACGACCTCAGCGGCGTCACGCGCCTGCGGGTCATCACCAACTACTTCACGCGCATGCGCTTCTGTACCGCCGAGGGCAAGCTCGACCTCAAGAGCAAGGAAGGCGCGGACACCGCGCTGCCGGGCTACAAGCCGTGGTTCGCTCACAAAGAGCGCAAGACCCGTGACACCCAGATCATTTTTGGCCATTGGGCGGCCCTTGAGGGCAAGTGCGATGAACCCGGCGTGTTCGCCCTCGACACCGGTTGCGTGTGGGGCGGCGCCATGACCCTGATGAACATCGACACCGGCGAGCGTTATAGCTGCCAGTGCGAATCCCCTCTTCCCGTTACACTGCCGGCTACTGCCAAGCCATAGGAGCCCGCCATGAGCGAATTCAAACGTATCCCTCCCGAACAAGCCCAGGCCCTGCGCGAGCAAGGCGCGGTGGTGGTCGATATCCGTGACCAACCGACCTACGCAGCCGCCCACATCACCGGCGCCCAGCACCTGGACAACGTCAACATCGCCGATTTCATCCGCGCCGCCGACCTGGACGCGCCGGTAATCGTGGCCTGTTACCACGGCAATTCCAGCCAGAGCGCAGCAGCCTATCTGATCAGCCAGGGCTTCTCCGACGTCTATAGCCTGGACGGCGGCTTTGAACTGTGGCGTACGACTTATCCTGCGGAAATTTCTTCAGGCAATTCGCAATAATTTTTTTCACACCCCGCTACCCCGCGTGACGCTTGGGCTCGCGCCGTTTCTGACGAACGGCGCAGCCAAACTAATTGCGCATCGCGCCTTGACCTCTCCGATTCCGAACTATCCTTAAGCGCAGGCCATCCGAATCAGGGGAGAGCCGGTACACCGGCGTGCGGGTCATCGGTAGCGTTTCAGGGTGTTCTGGGGGGAAAACGGCCATTGGCGTCTGCCAATGTCTGCCAGCATCGACTGATTGATCCGGCGTCGGCTCCACGTATCGAGCGAGGTGACGACGTCATGAGTATATTCAGCCACTTCCAACAACGCTTCGCGTCCACACAGCAGGAAGAACTCACGCTGCAAGAGTATCTCGAGCTGTGCAAACAGGACCGCAGCACCTACGCGTCTGCCGCCGAACGCCTGCTGCTGGCAATTGGCGAGCCGGAGCTGATAGACACCTCGAACAATTCGCGCCTGTCGCGAATATTTTCCAACAAGGTGATCCGCCGCTATCCGGCCTTTGAAGACTTCCACGGGATGGAAGAATGCATCGACCAGATCGTCTCCTACTTCCGCCATGCCGCTCAAGGCCTGGAAGAGAAGAAACAGATCCTCTACCTGCTTGGCCCCGTCGGCGGTGGTAAATCGTCCCTGGCCGAAAAGCTCAAACAACTGATCGAGAAGGTGCCCTTCTACGCCATCAAGGGCTCACCGGTCTTCGAATCGCCCCTGGGCCTGTTCAACGCCACGGAAGATGGCGCGATCCTCGAAGAAGACTTCGGTATCCCACGCCGCTACCTCAACACCATCATGTCGCCCTGGGCCACCAAGCGCCTGGCCGAGTTCGGCGGTGACATCAGCCAATTCCGTGTGGTGAAACTCTACCCGTCCATCCTCAACCAGATCGGCGTGGCCAAGACCGAGCCTGGCGACGAGAACAACCAGGACATCTCGGCGCTGGTGGGCAAGGTCGATATCCGCAAACTGGAAGAGTTCCCACAGAACGACGCCGACGCCTACAGCTATTCGGGCGCGCTGTGCCGGGCCAACCAGGGCCTGATGGAGTTCGTGGAGATGTTCAAGGCACCGATCAAGGTGCTGCACCCACTGCTTACCGCGACCCAGGAAGGTAACTACAACAGTACCGAAGGCCTGGGGGCGATTCCGTTCACCGGGATCCTGCTGGCGCACTCCAACGAGTCGGAGTGGCACACCTTCCGCAACAACAAGAACAACGAAGCCTTCATCGACCGGATCTATATCGTCAAGGTGCCGTACTGCCTGCGGGTCAGCGATGAAATCAAGATCTACGACAAGCTGCTGTTCAACAGCTCCCTGGCCAAGGCCCATTGCGCACCCGACACCCTGAAGATGCTCGCCCAGTTCACCGTGTTGTCGCGCCTCAAGGAGCCGGAGAACTCGAACATCTATTCGAAGATGCGCGTGTACGACGGCGAAAACCTCAAGGACACCGACCCCAAGGCCAAGTCGATCCAGGAATATCGCGACACCGCCGGTGTGGATGAGGGCATGAACGGCCTGTCGACGCGCTTCGCGTTCAAGATCCTGTCCAAGGTCTTCAACTTCGACCCTCACGAAATTGCCGCCAACCCGGTGCACCTGCTCTACGTGCTGGAACAGCAGATCGAACAGGAACAATTCCAGGCCGAGACCCGCGAACGCTACCTGCGTTTCCTCAAGGAATACCTGGCACCGCGCTACATCGAGTTCATCGGCAAGGAAATCCAGACGGCGTACTTGGAGTCCTACAGCGAATACGGCCAGAACATTTTCGACCGCTACGTGCTGTACGCCGACTTCTGGATCCAGGACCAGGAATACCGCGACCCGGAAACCGGCGAGATTCTCAACCGCGTGGCCCTCAACGAGGAACTCGAAAAAATCGAGAAACCGGCCGGTATCAGCAATCCGAAGGATTTCCGCAACGAAATCGTCAACTTCGTGCTGCGCGCCCGTGCCAACAACAATGGCAAAAACCCGACCTGGCTCAGCTACGAGAAACTGCGGGTGGTCATCGAGAAGAAAATGTTCTCCAACACCGAGGATCTGCTGCCGGTCATCAGCTTCAACGCCAAGGCCAGCAAGGAGGATCAGCAAAAACACAACGACTTCGTCACACGCATGGTCGAGCGCGGCTACACCGACAAACAGGTACGGCTGCTCTCCGAGTGGTATCTGCGGGTTCGGAAATCGCAATGAAGTAGCTGCAAGCTTCTAGCTACAAGCTGCAAGAGAACAGCGCACGCCGCTCGGACTTGCAGCTTGCAGCTTACGACTTGAAGCTCCCCGGAGGGGCCCCATGAGCTATGTGATCGACCGACGCCTCAATGGCAAGAACAAGAGCACGGTAAACCGCCAGCGTTTCCTGCGGCGTTACCGTGACCACATCAAAAAGGCCGTCGAAGAGGCCGTCAGCCGCCGCTCCATCACGGACATGGAGCATGGCGAACAAATCAGCATTCCGGGGCGGGACATTGACGAACCGGTGCTGCACCACGGCCGGGGCGGCAAACAGACCGTCGTTCATCCAGGCAATAAAGAATTCACCACCGGCGAACATATCCAGCGCCCCCAAGGCGGTGGCGGCGGTAAAGGGCCGGGCAAGGCGGGCAATTCCGGCGAAGGCATGGATGAGTTCGTGTTCCAGATCACCCAGGAAGAATTCCTCGAGTTCATGTTCGAAGACCTGGAACTGCCCAACCTGGTCAAACGCAACCTGACCGGCACCGACACCTTCAAGACGGTGCGCGCAGGGATCAGCAACGAGGGCAACCCGTCCCGTATCAACATCATCCGCACCCTGCGCTCGGCCCATGCCCGGCGTATCGCCCTATCGGGCAGCAGCCGCGCCAAGCTGAAGGAAGCCAAGGAAGAGTTGGCGCGCCTGAAGCGTGAAGAACCGGACAACTTCGGCGATATCCAGCAAATCGAGGCGGAAATCGAGAAACTCAGCGCGCGCATTCACCGCGTGCCGTTTCTCGACACCTTTGACTTGAAGTACAACTTGCTGGTCAAACAACCCAACCCCAGCTCCAAGGCAGTGATGTTCTGCCTGATGGACGTCTCCGGCTCCATGACCCAGGCCACCAAGGACATCGCCAAACGCTTCTTCATCCTGCTGTACCTGTTTCTCAAGCGGAACTACGACAAGATCGACGTGGTGTTCATCCGCCATCACACCAGCGCACGCGAAGTTGACGAAGAAGAGTTCTTCTACTCCCGGGAAACCGGCGGCACCATAGTGTCCAGCGCACTGAAGCTGATGCAGGAGATCATGGCCGAGCGCTATCCGGCCAACGAATGGAATATCTACGCCGCCCAGGCCTCGGACGGCGACAACTGGAACGACGACTCGCCGATCTGCCGCGACATCCTGATCAACCAGATCATGCCGTTCGTGCAGTACTACACTTACGTTGAAATCACCCCCCGTGAGCACCAGGCCCTTTGGTTCGAATACGAGCGCATCGGCGAAGCCTTTGCCGACACGTTCGCCCAGCAGCAACTGGTCTCGGCCGGCGATATCTATCCGGTCTTCCGTGAACTCTTCCAGCGCAGGTTAGTGACATGACCGCCAAAAAAGAGCAAAGACGCCAACCGATCTCCACGGGTTCCGAGTGGACCTTTGAACTGATCCAGGCCTATGACCGGGAAATCAGCCGCATTGCGGCGGGTTACGCCCTGGACACCTACCCCAACCAGATCGAAGTGATCACCGCCGAACAGATGATGGATGCCTACGCTTCGGTAGGCATGCCGCTGGGTTATCACCATTGGTCCTACGGCAAACACTTCCTCAGCACCGAGAAGTCCTACACCCGCGGTCAGATGGGCCTGGCCTACGAGATCGTGATCAACTCCGACCCGTGCATCGCCTACCTGATGGAAGAGAACACCATCTGCATGCAGGCATTGGTGGTGGCGCATGCCTGCTATGGGCATAACAGCTTCTTCAAGGGTAACTACCTGTTCCGCACCTGGACCGACGCCAGTTCGATCATCGATTACCTGGTGTTCGCCAAGCAGTACATCATGCAATGCGAGGAGCGCCACGGCATCGATGCGGTAGAGGATCTGCTCGATTCCTGCCATGCGCTGATGAACTACGGCGTCGACCGCTACAAACGCCCGTATCCGATCTCCGCCGAGGAAGAACGCCTGCGCCAGAAGGAGCGCGAGGAGCACCTGCAGAAACAGATCAACGACCTGTGGCGCACCATTCCGAAAAAAGCCGGAAAGAACAGCGACAAAGACAATGCGCGCTTCCCCGCCGAACCGCAGGAGAACATCCTCTATTTCCTGGAAAAACACGCACCGCTGCTGGAACCCTGGCAGCGGGAAATCGTGCGTATCGTGCGCAAGATCGCCCAATACTTTTATCCACAGCGCCAGACCCAGGTGATGAACGAAGGCTGGGCCACGTTCTGGCACTACACGCTGATGAACGACCTGTACGACGAAGGCCTGGTCACCGACGGCTTCATGATGGAGTTCCTCACCTCCCACACCAGCGTGGTATTCCAGCCCGGCTTCGACAGCCCTTACTACAACGGCATCAACCCCTATGCCCTGGGCTTTGCCATGTACCGCGATATCCGGCGCATGTGTGAACACCCCACCGAGGAAGACCGCCGCTGGTTCCCGGAAATCGCCGGCAGTGATTGGTTGTCCACCATCAAGTTCGCCATGAGCAGCTTCAAGGATGAGAGTTTTATCCTGCAGTACCTGTCACCGCAGGTCATTAGGGACCTGAAACTGTTCAGCATCCTGGATGACGACCTCAAGGATGACTTGGTGGTGCCGGCCATCCACGACGAACCCGGCTACCGCACCATCCGCGAAACCCTGGCGGCCCAGTACAACCTGGGTAACCGCGAGCCCAACGTGCAGATCTACAGCATCGATGTGCGCGGCGACCGCTCGCTGACCTTGCGTCACCAACAGCACGACCGCAAACCCCTGGGCGAATCCACCGAGGAAGTACTCAAGCACCTGCACCGGTTGTGGGGCTTCGATATTCACCTGGAAACCCTGCAGGGCGACCAGGTGATGAAAACCCATCACGTGCCTCCGCGCACCGATCACAACGACAACGACTACGGCCGGCTGGACCTGGCCGTCGTTCATCTCTGAAACAGCAAAGCCTCCATTGGCCAGGCACAGGCGGTATCCTGTGCCCCTAATGGAGGCTTTTTCATGAAAATCTACAAAGTCGGCGGTGCGGTGCGGGATCGCCTCTTGGGTATCCCGGTTACCGATATCGACCGAGTCGTGGTGGGCACGACGGCCGAAGAGATGCTCGCCAAGGGCTACAAGCCGGTGGGTTCTGACTTTCCGGTGTTCCTCGACCCAAAAAACGGTGACGAGTACGCCCTCGCCCGCACTGAACGCAAAAGCGGCCGGGGGTATGGCGGCTTTGTGTTTCACGCCAGCCCCGAGGTGACGCTGGAAGAAGACCTGATCCGCCGTGACCTGACGATCAACGCCATGGCGGAAGACGATGACGGCAACTTGACCGATCCTTATCACGGTCAGCGCGATCTTGAAGCTCGCACGCTTCGCCATGTTTCTCCGGCGTTCGCCGAAGATCCGCTGCGTGTGTTGCGCGTTGCACGCTTCGCCGCACGTTACGCATCACTGGGTTTTACCGTCGCACCAGAAACACTTGAACTGATGCGCCAGCTCAGCGAATCCGGCGAACTCGAGGCGCTGACGCCTGAGCGCAGCTGGAAAGAAATCTCCCGCGCGCTGATGGAAGACCAACCCCACGTGTTCATCCAGGTACTGCGCGACTGCGATGCGCTGAAAACCTTGATGCCAGAAGTGAACGCGCTGTTCGGCGTCCCACAACCCGAGGCCCATCACCCGGAAATCGACACCGGCATTCACACCTTGAGCGTCCTGGAACAGGCGGCCTTGCACCAACAGCCCCTGACCGTACGCTGGGCCTGCTTGCTGCACGACTTGGGCAAAGGCACGACGCCTGTGGATAAGTTGCCGCAGCACATCGCCCATGAACATCGGGGCTTGAAGCTGATCAAGGCAGTCAATGAGCGCTTCAAGGTGCCAAGGGATTGCCAGGAATTGGCGTTATTGGTGGGCCAGTACCACACCCATGGCCATCGCGCGCAGGAGCTGAAAGCCTCGACCTTGCTGGAGTTGCTGCAAAGTTTCGACGTTTACCGTCGGCCACAGCGCTTTGAGGAATTCATCGTCGCTTGCGAGATGGACGCCCGAGGCCGCAAGGGCCTGGAGCAGAGAAGTTATCCACAAGCGGATTATTTACGCGGGGCGGCGAAGGCAGCTCGCGAGGTTGCCGTTGCGCCGCTGCTGGAGAAAGGCTTCAAAGGCCCGGAGCTGGGCGAGGCACTTAAGCGCGAACGGCTCAGGGCCCTGAAAGCCTACAAGGAACAGCACACCCTATAGGAGTGTGCCTGGTGTCAGCTGCTGGCCCTTCCATTCAAACCCGACAGGCGCCAGCACCTGGTCAATTTGTGCATCGCGCCATAGCTCGGCCAGGGTCTTGCCCACCTCCGGGTGCACACGCTCCGGCGCCATCAGAGACAGCGGCCAAAGCACAAAGGCGTTCTTGAGAATTTCCGCACGCGGCAGGATCAAACCATCGAAATTGCCCACCAGATCGCCATACAACAGCACATCGATATCCAGCGGCAAGCCCTTGCGATCCGGCGCATAGCGACCATTGTCGGCCTCGATGAATTTCAACCGGCGGTCCAGCTCCATCAACGGCAGGTCGGTGTGGGCCGACACCACCAGATTGAAGAACGGACCGCTCTTGATGCCCACCGGCTGGCTTTCGAACACCGCCGAACAGCGCAGATCGGTCAAGAAACTCGCCAGCGCATCCAGGCCAGCGCGCAGATGAGACTCGCGCTCGATATTGCTGCCTAGGCCGAGGTAAACCTGAGTTAGCGACATCCGCGCTCGATCTCCACGCCCACACCCTTGGCAGCCGGCACGGCGCCTGGCTTGGTCAGCTTGAGGTGCAACCAGGGAATCTGGAATTCACTCATCAATACTTCGGCCAGGCGTTCGGCAAAGGTTTCCACCAGCTGGTACTGGGATTGCTCGGCAAAGGCCTGGATACGCGCGGACACACTGGCGTAATCCAGCGCCAACGTCAGGTCATCACCGGCCGCGGCCGGGCGGTTATCCCAGGCGAAGCTCAGGTCCAGGCGCAGGCATTGGCGGATTCCGCGCTCCCAGTCGTAGGCCCCGATGACGGTGTCGACTTCCAGGCCTTCGATAAACACTCTGTCCAAGCACTCTTCTCCGCAGCACGACAAGGGCGCGATGCCCCGTTAGAATCAGGGCGTCCTCGCCCGGAATAGTTAGCATGTTTTGGTTACTGGCGATTTTCGCCTACCTGCTCGGCTCGCTGTCCTTCGCTATTTTGCTCAGCCGCCTGACGGGAAATCCCGACCCGCGAATGAGTGGCTCAGGCAATGCCGGCGCCACCAATATGTTGCGCCTAGCTGGCAAGAAACTCGCCGTACTGACGCTGCTCGGCGACCTGTGCAAGGGCTTGTTGCCCGTACTGATCGCCAGCCTCGCCGGCCTGACCCTGCAACAGCAGGCCTGGATCGGCGTATGCGCGGTCCTCGGCCATCTGTTTCCCTTGTACTTCCGCTTTCGCGGTGGCAAAGGCGTCGCCACGGCAGCTGGCATGTTGCTGGGGATCTACCCGCCAGCGGCCTTGCTGGCCGTACTCGCCTGGCTGCTCACCTTCTACCTGACCCGCACCAGCTCGCTCGCCGCGCTGATCGCCACCCCGCTCACCCTGCCACTACTGGCCTGGCAAGAACCGGCGGCACTGCTGCCGATGAGCGTGCTGACGCTGCTGATCGTCTGGCGCCACCGGGGCAATTTACGCGACCTGTTTGCCGGGCGCGAACGGCATTTTTAAATACAGTCGATGCGCCCGGCCCATTTCGCGGCCTTACAACGGCGACAACTGCTCCATCGGCCAGCGCGCCTGCACGCTGATTGCCAGGCTTTCGTGCTGCCCAGCCTGCAAACGCTGGCAACCGGCATAGGCAATCATCGCGCCGTTGTCGGTGCAGAACTCGGGGCGCGCGTAGAACACGTCGCCCTTCATGTCGCCGAGCATTTTTTCCAGCGACGTACGCAAGGCCTTGTTGGCGCTGACGCCGCCTGCAATCACCAGACGCTTCATGCCCGCCTGTTTCAGGGCGCGCTTGCACTTGATGGTCAAAGTCTCCACCACGGCCTGCTGGAACGCCAGCGCGATGTCGCAACGGGCTTGCTCGCTGTCGTCTCCGGCGCTGACGCTGTGCTGCCAAGTGTTCAGCGCGGAGGTTTTTAAACCACTGAAGCTGAACATCAGGCCAGGGCGATCACACATCGGGCGCGGGAAGGTGTAGCGGCCCGCCACGCCTTTTTCGGCGAGACGCGCGATTTCCGGGCCACCGGGATAATTGAGGCCCATCATCTTGGCGGTCTTGTCGAAAGCTTCACCGGCAGCGTCGTCCAGGGACTCACCCAAAAGGGTGTATTGACCAATGCCATCCACCTGAACCAACTGCGTATGGCCGCCCGAAACCAACAATGCGACGAACGGGAACTCTGGGGGTGTTTTTTCCAGCATCGGCGCCAATAAATGGCCTTCCATATGGTGTACGCCGAGGGCCGGAATGCCCCAGGCAAACGCCAGCGCCTGGGCGCAAGAGGCCCCAACCAGCAGGGCTCCGACCAATCCGGGGCCTGCGGTGTAGGCGATGGCGTCGATCTCGGTCGGCACGCAGCCGGCTTCATCCAGCACCTGACGGATCAGGGGCAGCATGCGTTTGACGTGATCACGGCTGGCCAGCTCCGGCACCACGCCACCATAGGCACGGTGCAGGTCGATCTGACTGAACAACGCATCGGCCAAGAGCCCGCGTTCACTGTCGTAAAGTGCGACACCGGTTTCGTCGCAGGAGGTTTCAAGTCCCAGTACTAGCATGGGTTTGCGCCTTGTAGAGGCTGAATTCGAAGGCGCGCATAATAGTCGTCACTCCCCCTCCCGACTAGCGGTTTTCGATCAGAGGCTTTGCATTCCGGGCAATGAGGGGTTAACATCCGCAACCCTTAAAAACCGACGACCTCAGCCGCGAATTTTTTGCGACGAGAACGTTGATCCCGGTAATGAAAGAAGGTAGCTCTGGATGCCAGCCGTCAAAGTTAAAGAGAACGAACCCTTCGACGTAGCTCTGCGTCGTTTCAAGCGCTCCTGCGAAAAAGCCGGTGTACTGGCTGAAGTTCGTAGCCGCGAATTTTACGAGAAGCCAACTTCTGAGCGTAAGCGTAAAGCAGCAGCCGCTGTTAAGCGTCACGCCAAGAAAGTTCAGCGCGAACAGCGCCGCGCCGTTCGTCTGTACTAATACACAGACGTTCGTAGCAAGCTTCTGCCAAGCCCGGCCCTCAGCCGGGCTAATGGCATTTGCGGATATCGCTTGATGCTTCACTGTTGACGCCGCAGACGCGACCGAGACAACTGCTTCACACGTCAGGACTGGCTCTTTTGCCAGCGGTGCACGTCTTCTGACGAGCCTATCAAGGCTACTGACGAGCACACTTATTCTTCAAACAGGCGATCAACTGTATCGACTGTGCCCGACGATGAGCTTCCGAGGCCGCCATTGGCCAAGACCGGATGCCGGGGCAACATTTCCATGCCAAAAACCTGATTGTAACTAACGTCAGTGAATGAACGGCAGATACACTTCCTGAATGCCCAAGCAGACAACTGATGATCGAGCCGCGCAACGCGTGCGCTTGAGCAATCATTGGGCCCTCATTGACACGCAGTGATGACGAGAACGCCATGGCCGGGCTGATTCCCCAGAGCTTTATTGACGACCTTCTGAACCGCACCGACATCGTCGATGTTGTCAGCTCGCGCGTGCAACTGAAAAAAGCCGGCAAGAACTACACCGCCTGCTGCCCGTTCCATAAAGAGAAAACCCCATCGTTCAGCGTCAGCCCGGACAAGCAGTTCTATTACTGCTTCGGCTGCGGCGCGGGCGGTAACGCCCTGGGTTTTCTCATGGACCACGACAACCTGGACTTCCCCCAGGCGATCGAGGACCTGGCAAAAGCGGCGGGCATGGAAGTCCCACGCGAAGAAAGTGGCCGCGCGCACAAGCCGCGCCAACCCACCGATTCGCCGCTGTACCCGCTACTGACGGCCGCTGCCGACTTTTACCGTCAGGCGCTTAAAAGCCATCCGCAGCGCAAGGCCGCCGTCGACTATCTGAAAGGCCGCGGCCTTACCGGGGAAATCGCCCGCGACTTCGGCCTGGGGTTCGCCCCGCCCGGCTGGGACAACCTGTACAAGCACCTGAGCAGCGACACCCTCCAGCAAAAGGCCATGATCGACGCCGGCCTGCTGGTGGAAAACGCCGAGACCGGCAAACGCTACGACCGCTTCCGCGACCGCGTGATGTTCCCGATCCGCGACAGCCGGGGCCGCATCATCGCCTTTGGTGGCCGTGTGCTGGGGGACGACAAGCCCAAGTACCTGAACTCCCCGGAAACCCCGGTGTTCCACAAGGGCCAGGAGCTCTACGGCCTGTTCGAGGCGCGCAAGAACAACCGCAACCTCGATGAAATCATCGTGGTTGAAGGCTATATGGACGTGATCGCGCTCGCCCAACAAGGCTTGCGCAATGCCGTCGCCACACTCGGCACCGCGACCAGCGAAGAACACATGAAGCGCTTGTTTCGCGTGGTACCCAGCGTGCTGTTCTGCTTCGACGGTGACCAGGCGGGCCGCAACGCCGCCTGGCGCGCACTGGAGGCAACTCTTTCCAGCCTGCAAGATGGACGGCGCGCGCGCTTCCTGTTCCTGCCCGAAGGCGAAGACCCGGACACCCTGGTTCGCTCTGAAGGCACCGATGCATTCCGCGCACGCATCAATCAACACGCTCAACCGCTGGCAGACTACTTCTTCCAGCAACTGACCGAGGAAGCCGACCCGCGCTCCCTGGAAGGCAAGGCCCATATGGCCACCCTTGCGGCGCCGCTGATCGACAAGGTCCCCGGCGCCAACCTGAAATCACTGATGCGCATGCGCCTGCAGGAAATCACCGGGCTAAGCGGCGAAGCCGTCAGCCAGCTGGTGCACAACGCGCCGCATGATGCGCCGCCACCGGCCTACGACCCAGGCATGGACTACGACGCCATGCCGGACTATTCCGATTTCCATCAACCGCAGGAGGCTTACGCGCCCCAGCAGGAGTGGACACCGAAAAAGTCTGGCAACGACGGCAAGAAATGGGAAAAGAAACCCTGGAGCAAGAACGGCAAGCGCGGTGATCGCGACGAGCCCTATGCCCCACGAACGCCGGTTGCTGTAGAGGCGCCGACGCTCATTGCCCTGCGCACGCTCATCCACCACCCGCAATTGGCGGAAAAAGTCGAGAGCGCCGATCACTTTGCCAACGCAAGTAACACTTATGCCCAGGTACTGATCGCCTTGATCGAGGCGGTACAGAAAAATCCTAAGCTAAACTCCATTCAGTTGATGGCGCGTTGGCATGGCACCGAACAAGGCCGGTTATTGAAAGCACTCGCAGAAAAGGAGTGGCTAATTGACGGCGATAACCTTGAACAACAGTTTTTAGACACCATTACTAGGTTATCCGCGGGTCAGCACACGCAGACCCTCGACGAACTCATCAAGAGAGCAAGGCAGCCTGGATTATCGGCTGAAGAGCAAATTCAGATAGCAAAACAGATGCGCGACCTCTTAAAACAGAATGTTTCCGCATCAAACCCGACCTCAGCTGGCGTGTGAGGTCATAGCTCGGGTATAATCCTCGGCTTGTTTTTTGCCCGCCAAGACCTTCAGTGGATAGGGTGTTATGTCCGGAAAAGCGCAACAGCAGTCTCGTATCAAAGAGTTGATCGTTCTCGGTCGTGAGCAGGGTTACCTGACTTACGCGGAGGTCAACGACCACCTGCCTGAGGATATTTCAGATCCAGAGCAGGTGGAAGACATCATCCGCATGATTAACGACATGGGGATCAACGTATTCGAAGCTGCGCCAGATAAGGATTCCCTTATGCTGGCGGACGCCGATACCGACGAGGCTGCCGCTGAAGAAGCGGCTGCCGCGCTGGCTGCTGTGGAGACCGATATCGGTCGTACCACCGACCCTGTGCGCATGTATATGCGTGAAATGGGTACCGTCGAGCTGCTGACACGCGAAGGCGAAATCGAAATCGCCAAGCGTATCGAAGAGGGCATCCGTGAAGTGATGGGCGCAATCGCGCACTTCCCTGGCACGGTTGACCATATTCTCTCCGAGTACACCCGCGTCACCACCGAAGGTGGTCGCCTGTCCGACGTACTGAGTGGCTACATCGACCCGGACGACGGCATTGCGCCGCCAGCCGCCGAAGTGCCGCCGCCAGTCGATGCCAAGGCTGCGAAAGCGGACGACGACTCCGAAGACGACGACGCTGAAGCCAGCGGCGACGACGAAGATGAAGTTGAAAGCGGTCCAGACCCGATCATCGCTGCGCAGCGTTTCGGTGCGGTTTCCGATCAAATGGAAATCACCCGCAAGGCCCTGAAAAAGCATGGTCGCGCCAACAAGCTGGCAATCGCCGAGCTGCTGGCACTGGCTGAGCTGTTCATGCCGATCAAGCTGGTACCGAAGCAATTCGAAGGCCTGGTTGAGCGTGTTCGCAGTGCCTTGGAGCGTCTGCGTGCACAAGAGCGCGCAATTATGCAGCTCTGTGTCCGTGATGCACGCATGCCGCGTGCCGACTTCCTGCGCCAGTTCCCAGGCAACGAAGTAGACGAAAGCTGGACCGACGCACTGGCCAAGGGCAAGGCGAAATACGCCGAAGCCATTGGTCGCCTGCAGCCGGACATCATTCGTTGCCAGCAGAAGTTGCAAGCATTGGAGACCGAGACCGGTCTGACGATTGCCGAGATCAAGGACATCAACCGTCGTATGTCGATCGGTGAGGCCAAGGCCCGCCGCGCGAAGAAAGAGATGGTTGAAGCGAACTTGCGTCTGGTGATCTCCATTGCCAAGAAGTACACCAACCGTGGCCTGCAATTCCTCGACCTGATCCAGGAAGGCAACATCGGCTTGATGAAGGCTGTGGACAAGTTCGAATACCGTCGCGGTTACAAGTTCTCGACTTATGCCACCTGGTGGATCCGTCAGGCGATCACTCGCTCGATCGCCGACCAGGCCCGCACCATCCGTATTCCGGTGCACATGATCGAGACGATCAACAAGCTCAACCGTATTTCCCGGCAGATGTTGCAGGAAATGGGTCGCGAACCGACCCCGGAAGAGCTGGGCGAACGCATGGAAATGCCTGAGGATAAAATCCGCAAGGTATTGAAGATCGCTAAAGAGCCGATCTCCATGGAAACCCCGATTGGTGATGACGAAGACTCCCATTTGGGTGACTTCATCGAAGACTCGACCATGCAGTCGCCAATCGATGTCGCCACCGTTGAGAGCCTTAAAGAAGCGACTCGCGACGTACTGTCCGGCCTCACTGCCCGTGAAGCCAAGGTACTGCGCATGCGTTTCGGCATCGACATGAATACCGACCACACCCTTGAGGAAGTCGGTAAGCAGTTTGACGTGACCCGCGAGCGGATCCGTCAGATCGAAGCCAAGGCGCTGCGCAAGTTGCGCCACCCGACGCGAAGCGAGCATCTGCGCTCCTTCCTCGACGAGTGATACCAAAACCCCCGGCCCAGGCCGGGGGTTTTGTTTTGTCTCGATAAAATCCTGCGCCCCTCCTCCTCCCCCGCAATGCCCGTCTACACTCGAAACATTCCCCGTGCCATAACGAGACCGTTATGCCCAGATTGCCGACTGTGTTGCTGCTGTCGCTGCTGACCTGGACCGCAACGGCTGGCGCGTTGACTCTTACTGATGATGAGCGTGGCTGGCTGGCGGACCATCAGGAGTTGCGCCTCGGGGTGGATGCGTCATGGCCACCCTTTGAATACCGTGACGAGAATGGCCGCTACCAAGGCTTGGCAGCGGATTATGTGCGCCTGATCCAGGACCGCCTTGGCGTGCGCGTCAAATTGATCGAGCCGGCGAACTGGAGTGCGGTACTAGAACAGGCCCGTAACAATCAGCTCGATCTGCTGCCAGGCATCATGTCCACGCCGGAGCGCCAGGGCTATATGGCGTTCACACGGCCTTACCTGGACTTTCCCATCGTCATCCTGGCCCATGAGGGCGGCGCCAAACCACTTACCCTGAAGGACCTCTACGGCTTGAAGATTGCCGTGGTGGAAAATTACGCCCCCCATGAGCTGTTGCGCACCCATCACCCGGATCTCAACTTGGTGGCCATGCCGAATGTCAGCTCGACGCTGCAAGCCCTGGCGACCGATGAAGTGGATGCGGTCGTCGGCGACCTGGCCTCCAGCGTCTGGAGCCTGCGCCAACTCAAGCTCGACGGCTTGTACGTGAGCGGCGAAACGCCCTATCGCTACCAACTGGCGATGGGTGTACCGCGTGACAATAAAATGCTGGTGGGCATTCTGGACAAGGTGCTCGCCGACCTCAGCCCGCAAGAAACCGACGCCATCCAGCAACATTGGGTCGGCAGCTTTACCGATCACCGCACCTTCTGGACCGACCTGCTGACCTACGGCCTGCCCGCAGTGCTCTTGCTGAGTACCGTATTGGCCGTGGTGATTCGGATCAATCGCCGGCTCAGTTCGGAAATCTCCCGCCGCGTCGCCCTCGAACAGGAACTGCGCAGCAGCGAATACCACTATCGCGGTTTGGTGGAGAGCCTGTCCGCCATTGCCTGGGAAGCCAGTATCACCGACTTCACCTACAGCTATGTGTCGCCCCACGCTGAAGATTTGCTCGGTTACCCGCGTGCGCACTGGTTGATCCCAGGCTTCTGGCGCAACATCATTCACCCCGCCGACCTGATCCGCACCGAAGCCTACTGCTATCGCGAAACCCGTGCCAACCGCGACCACAGCATTGATTACCGGGTGATCACCGCTGACGGCCGTTGCTTGTGGGTGCGCGACATTGTCAGCCTGATCGAACACGGTCATGAGCCGGTTCTGCGCGGTTTGATGATCGATATCAGCGAGGCCAAGCGCACCGAGGAAGCCTTGCAGCTGTCCGAGCAAAAGTTCGCCTCGGTGTTCCAGCAGTGCCCGGACATGCTGGTGATCGCGCGACTGTCTGATGGCTGCCTGCTGGAAGTGAACAAGGCGTTTGAAGACCAGATTGGCCTGACGGCCGAGCAGGTCGTCGGTAAAACCGCTACCGAGTTGAATATCTGGGGCATCAAGGGCGTCGGGCCCGACCTGCTGCAACGGGTGCAGACCACCAGTATCCGCAACCTGGAAATGCCCTTTCTGCGCAGCAACGGTCAGGCCTTCACCGGGCTGATTTCCGCCGAGCCGTTCCAACTCGACACCACAGAAGCCATCGTCGTGGTAGTGCGTGACATCACCCAACTCAAGGAAACCCAGCAGCAACTGCAAACCTCCGAGGAGAAATTCGCCAAGGCCTTCCACGCCTCCCCCGACGGCTTGTTGCTGAGCCGGCAACGCGATGGCCTGTTGATTGAAGTGAACGATGGTTTCAGCCGGATCACCGGCTTCACCAGCGCCACCTCCCTAGACCAATCGACCTTGGACCTGGGCATCTGGGTTGACCTCAACGAACGCAAGCACATGCTGGAAATGATGCAGCGCGATGGCTTTGTGCGTGACTTCATCTGCCATATCCGCCGCAGCGATGGGCAGATCCGCCTGTGCGAACTGTCCAGCCGTCCGTTGCCGATCGGCGACGAAGACTGCATGCTGACCATCGCCCGCGATATCACCGAGCGCCAGCTGATGCAGGAAAAACTGCAACAGGCCGCCACGGTGTTCGAGAGCACGGCCGAAGGCGTCTTGATCACAGATACCCGTCAGAACATCAGCGCCGTCAACCGCGCCTTCACCGAGATCACTGGCTACAGCGAGGCCGAAGCCCTCGGCCACACCCCGCGGCTGCTGGCTTCCGGCCTGCATGACAGCGCGTTCTACGCCGCCATGTGGCACCAGTTGACTGCCCAGGGCCACTGGCAGGGCGAGATTTCCAACCGTCGCAAGAACGGCGAAGTGTACCCAAGCTGGCTGACGATCAGTGCCGTGCGCAATCGCGACCAGTTGATCACGCACTTCGTCGCAGTGTTTGCCGACATCTCCAGCCTCAAACTCGCCCAGGCCCGCCTCGACTACCAGGCGCACCACGACCCGCTGACCGGCCTGCCTAACCGCACGCTGTTCGAAAGCCGGCTGCAAGCGGCCCTCAACGGCCATCAGGAAACCGGTAAACAGGGCGCCGTGCTGTTTCTCGACCTGGACCGCTTCAAACACATCAACGACAGCCTCGGCCACCCGATTGGCGACCTGCTGCTCAAAGACATCGCCGTACGCCTCAAGGAACAACTGCGCGACATCGACACCGTCGCCCGCCTGGGCGGCGACGAATTCATCATCCTGCTCCCCGGCTTGCAGCACGCCAGCGACGCCCAGTACTTGGCGAATAAACTGCTGGCCTGCTTCACACCGCCGTTCCAGGCGGGTGAGCACGAGTTTTTTATCAGCGCCAGCATCGGCACCAGCCTGTACCCCGAGGACGGCACCGACGTTGCCACGCTGGTCAAGAACGCTGACGCGGCGATGTACCGCTCCAAGGCCAAAGGGCGCAACCGGGTCGAAAGCTACACCCGAGACCTCACCGCCCAGGCCAACGAACGCGTGGCACTCGAACACGAACTGCGCCGCGCCATCGAGCGCGATGAGTTGAGCCTCTACTACCAGCCCAAACTAAGCCTGGCGACCCACGAACTGATCGGCGCCGAAGCCTTGATCCGCTGGCGCCACCCCACCTTTGGCGACGTCCCCCCCGAACACTTCATCGCCCTGGCCGAAGAAAACGGCATGATCCTGCAAATTGGCGACTGGGTACTGGAACAAGCCTGCCGGCAAATGCACGCCTGGCAAGGCCACTTCGACGACTTCGGCCCACTGTCGGTCAACCTGGCTGGCGCGCAGTTACGCCACCCCGGCTTACTGGGCCGTATCGAACAGTTGCTGCATGACTACCAACTCGACCCCGGCCGCCTGCAATTGGAAATCACCGAAAACTTCATCATGAGCCAGGCCGAAGAAGCGCTGGAGGTATTGCACCAGCTCAAAGACCTCGGCGTACAGCTGGCCATTGACGACTTTGGCACCGGTTATTCATCCCTCAGCTACCTCAAGCGCCTGCCCCTGGACTTCCTCAAGATCGACCAGTCCTTCGTCCGCGGCCTGCCCGACGACCCCCACGACGCCGCCATCGTGCGCGCCATCATCGCGCTGGGCCACAGCATGCAATTCACCATCATCGCCGAAGGCGTGGAGAACCCCGCACAGCAAGCCTTCCTGGCGGCCGAAGGCTGCGAACAGATGCAAGGCTACATCGTCAGCCTGCCGCTACCGCCGGAGCTTTTTGCTGCTACGTTTCTTCGTATGCGCATTGAGGATTATTCGGATGGCACAGCGGGGAAACCATCGTTATAATCCGCGACCTGTTACAGGGCCTATAGCTCAGTTGGTCAGAGCAGAGGACTCATAATCCTTTGGTCCACGGTTCAAGTCCGTGTGGGCCCACCAAACAAGAAAGCCGCGCATTGCGCGGCTTTTGTGTGTCTGGCAGCCTCATTTCGCAAACAACTGCCCAATATCCCTGAACGCCTTGAACTCCAGCGCATTCCCGCACGGATCAAACAGAAACAGCGTTGCCTGCTCCCCCACCTGCCCCTTGAACCGAATATGCGGTTCCAGCACGAACCGGGTTTGCCGCGCCTGCAAGCGCTCCGCCAAGGCATGCCAATCGTCCCAGCCCAGCACCACGCCAAAGTGCGGCACAGGCACATCGTGGCCGTCTACGGCATTGGTGTGGGCGGCCTCCTGCGAGGCAGTTTTCGGGTGTTCGTGGATCACCAATTGGTGGCCAAAGAAGTTGAAGTCGACCCAATGGTCGCTGGAGCGGCCTTCTTCCAGGCCGAAGACGTCGCCGTAGAAGTGCCGCGCGGCGGCCAGGTCGAATACCGGAATTGCCAGGTGAAAAGGCGCAAGTGTCATCAGTTCAAACCTCTATGGGCGTTAAGTGCATCGAGTTTAGCCTTGCTCCTTGCGATGAAAAGACGATAGTTTTTGCGTCGAGCTCAAATTATTTCGATCAATCGAGAGACCCATGCTGCGCGAACTGAAAACCTTTATTGCGGTAACCCGGCACGGCACGTTTGCGGCGGCGGGTATGCATATCGGACTGACGCAGTCGGCGGTCAGTGCACAGATTCGTCAATTGGAGCAGGCCCTCGGCGTGCCGTTGTTCGACCGCACCGGACGCCAGGCCACGCTGAATGCTGCCGGGCTACGCGCACTGCCGCTGGCCAAGGAGATTCTGGAAACCTTCAACCGCATGGCGGTACCGGTGGATGCCAACGAGTACCGGGGCGAGTTGAAAGTCGGCGCCATCACCACCGCGCAAACCGGTTTGCTGCCCCAGGCGCTGGTGCGTTTGCGCCAGGCGGCGCCGGCGGTGGAGTGCAAGCTGATACCGGGTGTGTCCCTGGATCTGTTGAGCCAAGTAGATGCAGGCGAATTGGACTCGGCCATCATCATCCGTCCGCCCTTCGACCTGCCCAAGGAGTTGCATGTGCAGGTGCTGCGCAAGGAGCCGTTTGTGCTGATCGTGCCTAACAGGCTAGCGGGTGATAACCCTCTGCAACTGCTCGCGACGCAGCCTCACGTGCGTTATGACCGGGCCTCATTTGGTGGTCGGTTGGTCAGCCGATTCCTGCGTGAGCAGAAGCTTGACGTGCAGGTGGCGCTGGAGTTGGACGAGTTGGAGGCCATCGTCAAGATGGTCGAGTGCGGCCTGGGTGTATCGCTGATTCCTCAGGCCGGGTTGTGGCTGGAACGCTCGCCCAAGGTACGAATTATCCCACTGGGCAGCCTGACCTTTTACCGCGAAATCATCCTGCTCAGCCGCTACAACCAGCGCCAACTCCCTGTACCGCAACTGTTTGCCCGCTGCCTGCTCGCGGACGCCAGCCTGTAAGATGCCTGTTTATTGCCCCCGTTTCGGAGCCCTCACCTTGCCCGCCCTAGATGAAATCGATCGCCAACTGATCGCCGCCTTGCAGATCAACGCCCGCGAAAGCGTGGCCATGCTCGCCCGGCAGTTGGGCATCGCGCGCACCACGGTGACCTCTCGCCTGGCGCGCCTGGAGAAAACCCAGGTGATCACCGGCTATGGCGTGCGCCTGAGCCAGCGGGTGTCGGACGGAGGTTTGCAAGCCTACGTGGGCATCACCGTGCAACCGCGCTCTGGCAAAGAGGTGTTGCGCCGGTTAAGCGCCATGGCCCAGGTGCAGCAGCTGTGCGCTGTGAGTGGCGAGTTCGATTACGTCGCCTGGCTGCGCACGGATTCGCCTGAGCAGTTGGACCAATTGCTCGACCAGATCGGCAGCGTGGACGGCGTGGAGAAAACCACGACTTCGATCATCCTCAGCAACAAATTGGATCGCGGTCAGCCAGTTTGACCACAAGCTTCGTCACTCTGACTAAAAATAGATCAATCCGACGACACATTGCGTCTTATTAACGTACGCAACGCTCCCTAAACTGGCTGCCATCTTTTCCTATACTCAGCGGGTCGTGCCCCGCCGGGTATCCAGCAAGGTCAGCCATGAACACGTTCAACAAAAACAATCGCCACCCTGCAGACGGTAAAAAGCCCATCACCATCTTTGGCCCAGACTTTCCGTTTGCCTTTGATGACTGGATCGAACACCCGGCCGGCCTCGGCAGCATCCCCGCCGCCAACCACGGTGCCGAAGTGGCGATCGTCGGCGCGGGGATCGCGGGCCTGGTGGCCGCCTACGAGCTGATGAAGCTCGGTCTCAAGCCAGTAGTATACGAAGCCTCGAAAATGGGTGGCCGCCTGCGCTCCCAAGCCTTCGAAGGTGCCGAAGGCATCATTGCCGAGCTAGGCGGCATGCGCTTTCCGGTGTCGTCCACTGCGTTCTACCACTATGTCGATAAGCTGGGGCTGGAAACCAAACCTTTCCCCAACCCACTGACCCCGGCGTCCGGCAGTACGGTCATCGACCTTGAAGGCCAGACCCACTACGCGCAAAAACTCTCCGACTTGCCGGTGCTGTTCCAAGAAGTGGCGGACGCCTGGGCCGATGCCCTGGAAGCCGGGTCGCAGTTCGGCGATATCCAGCAGGCCATCCGCGACCGTGACGTGCCCCGCCTCAAGGAGCTATGGAACAAACTGGTGCCACTGTGGGATGACCGCACCTTCTACGACTTCGTCGCGACCTCCAAGGCGTTCGCCAAGCTGTCATTCCTGCACCGCGAAGTCTTCGGCCAGGTCGGTTTTGGCACTGGCGGCTGGGACTCAGACTTCCCCAACTCCATGCTGGAAATCTTCCGTGTGGTGATGACCAACTGCGACGACCATCAACACTTGGTGGTCGGCGGTGTGGCCCAGGTGCCGATGGGCATCTGGCGCCATGTACCGGAGCGCTGCGCCCACTGGCCGGCCGGCACCAGCCTGAGCTCGCTGCATCGCGGCGCGCCACGGGCCGGGGTGAAGCGCATCGCCCATGCCGCCGATGGCCGTTTCGCCGTCACCGACAACTATGGCGACACCCGCGAATACGCCGCAGTGCTGACCACCTGCCAAAGCTGGCTGCTGACCACTCAGATCGAATGCGACGAAACCCTGTTCTCGCAAAAGATGTGGATGGCCCTGGACCGCACGCGCTACATGCAATCGTCGAAAACCTTCGTGATGGTCGACCGCCCGTTCTGGAAAGACAAAGACCCTGAAACCGGCCGCGACCTGATGAGCATGACCCTCACCGATCGCCTGACCCGTGGCACCTACCTGTTCGATAACGGCGACGACAAGCCAGGGGTGATCTGCCTGTCTTATTCGTGGATGAGCGACGCCCTGAAAATGCTGCCGCAGCCCATCGACAAACGCGTAAAACTGGCCCTCGACGCCCTGAAAAAGATCTACCCGAAAGTCGATATCAAGGCGCGCATCATCGGTGACCCGATCACCGTGTCATGGGAAGCCGACCCGCATTTCCTCGGGGCCTTCAAAGGCGCACTGCCGGGCCACTATCGCTACAACCAGCGCATGTATGCGCACTTCATGCAGAAGGACATGCCCGCCGAACAACGTGGGATTTTTATCGCCGGTGATGATGTGTCGTGGACCCCAGCCTGGGTCGAGGGCGCAGTACAGACTTCGCTGAATGCGGTGTGGGGCATCATGACCCACTTCGGTGGCAGCACTCACCCAGAGAACCCTGGGCCGGGTGACGTATTCGATGAAATCGGGCCGATCGCCCTGGCCGACTAAGGAGTTGAACATGCGCGTCGCCCTGTACCAATGCCCACCGTTGCCGCTGGATGTGGCCGGCAACCTCAAGCGCCTGCACGCTTTGGCGCATGAGGCGTTCGGCGCCGATGTGCTGGTGCTGCCGGAGATGTTCCTCACCGGCTATAACATCGGCGCCGAGGCGGTTGGCGCCTTGGCCGAAACGCAGGATGGACCGTCGGCACAGGCGATCGCCGAACTGGCCAAACGTGTAGGGCTGGCGATTCTGTACGGTTACCCGGAGCGGGCCGAGGATGGCCAGATCTACAATGCTGTGCAGTTGATCGACGCCCACGGCCAGCGCTTGTGCAACTACCGCAAGACCCACCTGTTTGGCGATCTGGACCACTCGATGTTCAGTGCCGGCGGCGATGATTTCCCGCTGGTGGA
Source organism: Pseudomonas sp. FH1 (assembly GCF_000510895.2). Taxonomy (NCBI): domain Bacteria; kingdom Pseudomonadati; phylum Pseudomonadota; class Gammaproteobacteria; order Pseudomonadales; family Pseudomonadaceae; genus Pseudomonas; species Pseudomonas sp. FH1. The sequence continues at coordinate 114,723 of NZ_AOHM01000025.1, read as the reverse complement.
GCTCAACGGCTGGAAGCTGGGTTTCCTGATCTGCTATGACCTTGAGTTCCCGGAAAACACCCGGCGCCTGGCCCTCGCCGGTGCCGAACTGATCCTGGTGCCCACCGCCAATATGGTGCCGTTCGACTTTGTTGCCGACGTCACCGTGCGGGCGCGGGCCTTCGAGAACCAATGTTATGTGGCCTACGCCAACTATTGCGGGCACGAAGGCGAGATCCAGTATTGCGGGCAAAGCAGCATCGCCGCGCCGAATGGCCAGCGCATTGCCCAGGCGGGCCTGGATGAAGCCTTGATCGTCGGGGAGCTGGATCGTCAGTCGATCCTGGAGGCCCGCGCCGCCAATCACTACTTGCAGGACCGTCGCCCAGAGTTATACGGCGTGCTGCACAAGCCCTGATCCAGCCGGTTTGTTAGCATAGGCACATCCCACGTTTCGGAAGTGCCCATGCCTGCGCCGGCCCCCCCTCATCAGCTTCACCTGACCCTCGCCAATGGCTTGCGGGTTTCCTTGCAGCATGCGCCACGCCTGAAACGTTGCGCCGCCGTTTTGCGCGTAGCCGCAGGCAGCCATGACGTGCCGCTGGCTTGGCCGGGGTTGGCGCATTTCCTGGAGCATTTGCTGTTCCTGGGCACCGATCGTTTTCCCACGAACGAAGGGTTGATGGCCTACGTGCAACGTCATGGGGGTCAGATCAATGCCAGTACCCGTGAGCACACCACGGAATTTTTCTTTGAGCTGCCAGTTGCACTGTCTGCCGGTGGATTGGAGCGTTTGGCTGACATGCTGAGCCACCCGCACCTAGCGCTGGAGGACCAGTTGCGTGAGCGCGAGGTGCTGCACGCCGAGTTTGTCGCCTGGTCCCGCGATGCCAAGGCGCAGCAGCAGGTCGCGTTGCTGGAAGGGCTGGCGGCGGATCATCCGCTGCGGGGCTTCCATGCAGGCAACCGCGACAGCCTGCCGGTGGAGCGTGAGGCATTTCAGCAGGCGTTGCAGGAATTCCACACACAGTTCTATCAGAGCGGGCAGATGACCTTGAGCCTGGCGGGTCCGCAGTCACTGGAAGCGTTGGAAGCCTTGGCACAGTCGTTCAGCGAGCAACTCACCTCAGGACCGCTACGCCCACAATCCGCTCCACCGGCATTGATGCAGGGCGATGCGCGGAGCTATCAGCACACCACCCACCATCACCTGCACTACGTCATCGCCTGCAATGCGCCACGGGAAGCATTGGCGTTTCTCTGCACCTGGCTTAACGCCTCGGCACCCGGCGGATTGCTGGCTGAATTGAAGACGCGGCAACTGGCGGCTACCCTGCAGGCGTCTGTGATTTATGACTTCGTCGGGCAGGCTGTGTTGGATATCGACTTCACCACCCCAGGCGAATCGGCTACGCAAATCGAGGCGTTGCTGCACGACTGGTTGAGCTTTTTCGCACACAGCGACTGGACCTCACTGCGGGAAGAGTTCGCGCTGCTGGCCGCGCGTCAACAGCAGGTCCAAGGCCCCCTGGCCTTGGCTCGAAACGACAGCAAAGGCCTGTCGGAACAGGACGTCGTCGCCCTCAAGGCCCTGCTTGATTCGCTGCACCTGCCGCCCTCCGAGCACTCATGGCAACTGCCACCGAACAACCCATTCCTGCGCCCACCGGCCAAGGAAGAACGCGCCGGCCTGATTCGCGGCCAGACCAGCGCTCACCGGGGCTTGCGCACCTTTGCGCAGGATCGCTCCCGTGGACGTAGGGAAGTGTCGGCGCTGGCATTCAGCCAGGCATTGGCAGGCGATGGCGATGAAGGTGCGCTGTATCTGCAATGGCGCTCAGCGCCTTCCGGCCTGGAAAACACTTTGCAGCCGTTACGTGAGAATGCCCGTCAGGCAGGCGTCGAATTGTCGTTCGAAAGCTTGGGCCAGGACTGGCAGGTGAAAATGATCGGGCTGCAGGAGCCCATGCCGGCGGTGCTGGACGCGTTGGCGCAAAGCCTGAATCAACCGCAAGAGGCCCCACCCAACTCACCGCAGATGATTGCCATCCGTGAATTGCTCAAGGCACTGTCCGCTTGCTGCAACGGTAACAATCCCAATCCAGAATCCGCATCGTGGGCCTCCGCACGCTGGCAAGGGCTGGGCCTGGGCTTCTCCGCCGCCCAAGAAGCCGCGATCAAGACAGCAGCAGCCCGTCTGCCAGGGCAGCCCGCGAATCTCACTCACGCCGCGCCACCTCTCAGCGGCGAACGTATCTGGCACGCGATAAAAACCGATTCTGACGAAGCCGCATTGCTGCTGTTTTGCCCAACGCCAAGTCAGTCCCTGGCGGATGAAGCCGCCTGGCGACTGCTTGGCCATCTGATCCAAGGCCCGTTCTACCAGCGCCTGCGCGTTGAGCTGCAAATCGGCTACGCGGTGTTCAGCGGTATCCGGCAGATCAATGGCCAGACCGGCCTGCTATTCGGCGTGCAATCCCCCAGCGTGCCGCGGGAAGTCATCGTTGATCACCTGCAAGTATTCCTGAAACAACTGCCGACACTGATCGATAGCAGCGACGACTTGGGCAACACGGCGTTGGCGCAGCAATTCTCAGCACAGACACTGCCCAACGCCCAAGCCGCCGAGCTGCTGTGGCATGCCCATTTGGCGGGCCACTCGTCGGGATACCTGACCGACCTTCAATCCCACATCCAAACCTGCGCCCGCGAAGCAGTGCAGCTTGCCGCCCAGCAATTGAACGACGCCGCAGGCGGCTGGCGTTGCGTGGCCAACGGCCCGCGTATCTCGAAAATCTGGCAAGCGGCAGACTGATCATTGCCGCCCCTGCAAAAGGCTTTTTCCACCAAGACAGCGCTAACTTGAAAAGAATTGCGTAACATTCCTACGCACACATCTGAACATCTCCGACTGGAGGTGGACTATATGTATTACTTGGTAGTAAACGTCCCATCCATTCGTAGGAGTAAGAATATGACCTGGTCCAAACCTGCTTACACTGATCTGCGCATCGGTTTCGAAGTCACCATGTACTTCGCCAGCCGTTAATCCGCTGGGTAATACAACGCCTCGGTTCGCCCGGGGCGTTTTTGTTTTGAGCTTGATGGAGCTGCCATGTTTGTCCAGATTCTAGGTTCCGCCGCCGGCGGTGGGTTCCCGCAGTGGAACTGCAACTGCGTGAACTGCGCGGGTTTTCGTGATGGCAGCCTGCGGGCCCAAGCGCGTACCCAGTCGTCCATCGCGATCTCCGACGACGGTGTGAACTGGGTCCTGTGCAACGCCTCGCCGGATATCCGCGCGCAACTCCAGGGCTTTGCACCGATGCAACCCGGCCGCGCCCTGCGGGACACCGGCATCAGCGCAATCATCCTGATGGACAGCCAGATCGACCACACCACCGGCCTGTTGAGCCTGCGCGAAGGCTGCCCGCACCAGGTGTGGTGCACCGACATGGTCCATGAAGACCTGAGCACCGGCTTCCCGCTGTTCACCATGCTCACCCACTGGAACGGCGGCCTGGCCTGGAACCGCATCGAGCTGGACGCCAGCTTCACAATCCCGGCCTGCCCCAACCTGCGCTTCACCCCACTGCCACTGCGCAGCGCCGCACCGCCCTACTCGCCGCACCGCTTCGACCCGCACCCCGGCGACAACATCGGCCTGATCGTCGAAGACCTGCGCACCGGCGGCAAACTGTTCTACGCGCCGGGGCTGGGCAAGGTCGACGCGCCATTGCTGGAGATCATGGCCGGCAGCGACTGCCTGCTGGTGGACGGCACGATGTGGGACGACGACGAAATGCAACGCCGTGGCGTGGGCACCCGCACTGGCCGCGAAATGGGCCATCTGGCGCAAAACGGCCCCGGCGGCATGCTGGAAGTGCTGGAGAAATTGCCCGAGCAGCGCAAAGTGCTTATCCACATCAACAACACCAACCCGATCCTCGATGAAGACTCCCCCGAGCGAGCGGAACTGGTGCGACGCAATGTCGAAGTGGCTTACGACGGCATGAGCATTGAATTGTAGGAGCGACCGACATGACTGACACGCCATTGACCACCACCGAATTCGAAGCCGCCCTGCGTGCCAAGGGCGCCTTCTACCATATCCATCACCCGTACCACGTGGCGATGTACGAAGGCCGCGCGACTCGCGAGCAGATCCAGGGCTGGGTTGCCAACCGTTTCTACTATCAGGTGAACATCCCCCTGAAAGACGCCGCGATCCTGGCCAACTGCCCAGACCGCGAGATCCGCCGCGAGTGGATCCAGCGCCTGCTCGACCACGACGGCGCCCCCGGTGAAGACGGCGGTATCGAAGCCTGGCTGCGCCTGGGCCAGGCTGTGGGCCTCGACCCGGGCCAACTGCGTTCGCAGGAATTGGTACTGCCCGGCGTACGATTCGCGGTAGACGCCTATGTCAACTTCGCCCGCCGCGCCAGTTGGCAGGAAGCCGCCAGTAGCTCGCTGACCGAATTGTTCGCGCCGCAAATCCACCAATCGCGCCTCGACAGCTGGCCGCAGCATTACCCGTGGATCGACCCGGCCGGTTATGAATATTTCCGCACCCGCCTGGGCCAGGCCCGTCGTGATGTGGAGCACGGCTTGGCGATCACGTTGCAGCACTACACCACCCGTGAAGGCCAGGAACGCATGCTGGAAATTCTCCAGTTCAAACTGGATATTTTGTGGAGCATGCTGGACGCCATGAGCATGGCCTACGAACTCAAACGCCCGCCGTATCACAGCGTGACCGACCAACGGGTGTGGCATAAAGGGATCCCCCTATGAGCTTTGATCGCAGCAAGAAACCCACCTGGCGCCAGGGCTATCGCTACCAGTACGAGCCCGCGCAAAAAGGCCATGTGCTGCTTTATCCCGAGGGCATGATCAAGCTCAACGACAGCGCTGCGCTGATCGGTGGTTTGATCGACGGCGAGCGCGACGTGGCGGCGATCATCGCTGAGCTGGATAAACAGTTCCCCGGCGTGCCAGAACTCGGTAAAGACATCGAGGATTTCATGGAGGTCGCCCGTGCAGAGCACTGGATTACCCTTGCCTGAAAAACCGCCGGTTGGCTTGCCGCTGTGGCTACTGGCCGAGCTGACCTACCGCTGCCCGTTGCAATGCCCGTATTGCTCCAACCCGTTGGACTTTGCCGAGCAGGGCAAGGAGCTGAGTACCGAGCAATGGTTCAAGGTGTTTCGCGAAGCCCGCGAGATGGGGGCCGCACAATTGGGGTTTTCCGGCGGTGAGCCGTTGGTGCGTCAAGACTTGGCCGAGCTGATCGCCGAAGCGCGCAGGCTGGGGTTCTACACCAACCTGATCACCTCCGGCATCGGCCTGACCGAACAGAAAATCAGCGACTTCAAGAAAGCCGGCCTGGACCATATCCAGATCAGCTTCCAGGCCAGCGACGAACAGGTGAACAACCTGCTGGCCGGCTCGAAAAAAGCCTTCGCGCAAAAGTTGGAAATGGCCCGTGCGGTGAAGGCACATGGTTACCCGATGGTGCTGAACTTCGTCACCCATCGGCACAATATCGACAAGATCGACCGCATCATCGAGCTGTGTATTGCGCTGGAAGCGGACTTCGTCGAACTCGCCACCTGCCAGTTCTACGGTTGGGCCCAGCTCAATCGTGTCGGACTATTACCGACCCAGGCGCAACTAGTGCGCGCCGAACGCATCACCAACGAATACCGCGCCAAGCTGGAAGCCGAAGGTCACCCGTGCAAGTTGATTTTCGTCACCCCGGATTACTACGAGGAACGCCCGAAAGCCTGCATGAACGGCTGGGGCAGTATCTTTCTGACGGTGACCCCGGACGGTACCGCCCTGCCCTGTCACGGCGCCCGACAGATGCCGGTGCAATTTCCCAACGTGCGCGACCACAGCATGCAGCACATCTGGTACGACTCGTTCGGCTTCAACCGCTTTCGCGGCTACGACTGGATGCCCGAGCCATGCCGGTCATGCGATGAAAAGGAAAAGGACTTCGGCGGCTGCCGATGCCAGGCCTTCATGCTCACGGGGGACGCAAGCAATGCCGACCCGGTGTGCAGCAAGTCCGAGCAGCACGGCATCATCCTGCAAGCGCGGGAAGAAGCCGAACACGCCACCCAGACCATCGAGCAGTTGGCCTTTCGCAACGAGCGCAACTCACGGCTCATCGCAAAAGGCTGACGGCCTCAGCGCTTGGCGATGATGTACACCGCGTGCACGATGCCAGGGATGTAGCCGCACAGGGTCAGCAGGATATTCAGCCAGAACGCGCCAGCGAAACCCACTTGCAGGAACACACCCAGTGGCGGCAACAGAATGGCGATGATGATACGAATGAAATCCATGGGGTCAGCTCCAGAAAATCGGCTCGTGTGAGCCGTGTAGCTAATCGACCTTGGGCGTTCGTGAGGGTTCAGTGGGATCTGGCGTTGGGCCATCCGTCATTGCACAGGCAAAAAAACGCCCCCAGCCAAAAGAATCAGGCCGGAGGCGCCGCGTAGACCGCGAGACGGTTCAGGAATAGGGGGTTAAACGGCGATGCCCTTGCGGCATTGCAGTTGGGCGGTGCGCACGCGGGAGAAGGCGCGGGCCAGACGCAGGAGCATTTCGTCAATGTTGCTTTTGCTCACGGTCAGGGCCGGGGTGAAGCGCAGGCAGTTGGGTTGCGGGGCATTGAGGATCAGGCCTTCGTGCAACGCTGCCTTTACGACAGCCTCCGCAGAATCTTCCGACAACGTCAGGCCCCACATCAGGCCGTGGCCACGCAGTTGACCGTGGTCGTAGCGGTAGGCCAGGCGGGCAAGACCTTCGCCCAGGTACACGCCGGACTCACCCACGTGATCCATAAAGCCGTGTTCCAGCACGGCATCGAGTACCGCCAGCCCGGCCGATGCCATCAGTGCGTTACCGTGGTGAGTACCGTCCAACTCGCCCACGTCGAAACAACAGGCTTTGCCCCGCGCCAGCAGCGCTGCAAGGGGCACCCCGCCGCCCAGGCCTTTGCCGAGGGTGATGATGTCGGCACGCACGCCGTATTGCTGCTCGGCGAGCAAGGTGCCGCAGCGACCCATGCCGGTTTGCACTTCGTCGAGGATCAGCAGGATCCCCAGTTCATGGCACAAGCGCTCAACGCCTTTGAGGTAATGCTCGGTCGCAGGGATGACGCCCGCTTCGCCCTGGATCGGTTCGAGCAGGATGGCGACGGTTTGCGCGTCGACGGCCGCATGCAGCGCCGGCAGGTCGTTGAAGGGCACATGGCTGAAGCCGGGCAATTGCGGTTCGAAACGGTTTTCTGGACCACCCGCCGACGCCGACATCGCTGCAAAACTGCGGCCATGGCAACCGGCGCTGGCACTGAGGATGCGATACGCTCCCCCGCGATGCAGCTGGCCCCATTTGCGCGCCAACTTGATCGCGGCTTCAACGGCTTCAGCGCCGCTGTTGAGCAGGTATGCCTGATCGCTGCCGGTGCGATGGCACAGGCGCTCAGCGAGGTTGAGTTGAGCGCGGTTATGCAGGCCGTTGCCGGGGTTGATCAGCGCCTTGGTCTGGTCGGCCAGTGCCTTGATCAGCACTTGAGGGCTGTGGCCGAGGCTGTTGGCCGCGTTGCCCTGACTGAAATCCAGGTAGGCACGGTCCTCGCTGTCCCACAGCCAAGAACCCTGGCCGCGTACGAAAACTTGCGGAGGGCGGGCGACGGAGGGCATTAGGGAGTCACTGGAAGAAGTATCGCTGGGCGCTTCGAAAATCAAATCGTCCAGGCTCGGCGCGGGGCGACGAAACAGATTCATAGCTCACCCCCAATAGCAATCGGACCTTGGTCGGTGCGATACGCCTGTGCTGCCTTGAGGTTTTTTGCCTTGCCTATGTAAACGCTATCAACATAAACGCTGTTCATTGCCCGATCCGGCCCTGTAAGCCCTGCGAATAGGCGCTAGACTAGGCGCCTCAAGGGCCAACAGCCATTTCGTTTTTCCAGCTTTTTCGATAAGTAAGTCTTATGGATTTCAAGCAACTGCGTTATTTCGTCGCGGTGTATGAGGAGGGCCACGTAGGCCGTGCCGCCGAGCGTCTGTCGATCTCCCAACCGGCGCTGTCCCAGCAGATTCGCCAACTGGAACAGAACCTGGATGTGAGCCTGTTCGAACGCAGCAGCAAGCGCCTGCTGCCGACACTGGCGGCGCACACGCTGTACAACCACGCGCTGCCATTGATCGACGGCATGCAACAGGCGGTTGAAGCCTTGCGCAACTTCAAGGGTCAGGCGATGCGCACGCTGGCTATCGGCGTGCTGCAAACCGTGCACACCAGCCTGGTGCCGCAGATGCTGGAGCGCGTGCGCAAAGCCCAGCCACATCTGGTGGTACAGATCTACGAATTGACCGGGCTTGAGATCGAGCGCCGACTGCTCAACGGCTCGCTGGATATCGGCATCAGCTACTTGCCGCCGCGCCAGCCGGGGCTGCATGGCGTGTTGCTGTATGAAGATGAACTGAAGGTGGTCATCCCCGAGGATCACCCGTTGCGGGAATTCAAGAAAGTCTCGCTGAAGCAGGCGGCGGAGCTGCCGATGTTGCTGCTGGGGGAAGAGTTCCAGGTCCGGCAGATCTGGCAAGGACAGCTGTCCAACCTCGGAAGACGCCCGCAAGTACAGGCGGAGCTGAACACCATGGTGGGGATTCTCGACAGCCTGCCCCACACAAAACTGGCGACGGTGCTGCCGGGCCGCTCTCAAGACGAACACAACAGCCAGTCGCTGCTGTGGAAACCCTTGAGTGAACCCAGGGTGCCGCTGAAAGTCGGCCTGGTGTGCCGCGATGTGCAACGCCAGCAGGCAACGGTGGCGTTGCTGCGCACCCTGCTGGAAGACGTGATGAACGCCCCGCAGGCGCAGCCCTGAACTCAAGGAGCTGACTTTTTCGCGGGCAAAAGAAAACCCCGCCGAAGCGGGGCTTTGCAGACTGTTTCCCTGACATCCATTTCACTCCGCCGTCCTGGCAGAATCCTACGTGTCCGTGTTGTTGCTTTGCGCTTCCTGCGCGACGTCCATGTGAAGTAGATTATCCGTGGATCCAATCTGGCGATAGAGGACGATTAGCAGCACGTCATGTAAGAGAATGCTTACACGCCCTCCAAGCCCTTAGAACAGGGCCTCGTCCAGCAGGAACAGCGATTCGCTACCGGCTTTTACCGACGCACTCAGCGAATGGATACGTGGCAACAGGCGCGCAAAGTAGAAGCGCGCAGTGCCCAATTTGCTGGCGTAGAAGTCTTCTTCAGACTCCTTGCCCAGCGCAGCCTTGGCCATGCGCGCCCACATGTAGGCGTAGGCCATGTAGCCAAAGGCGTGCAAATACTCCACCGACGCCGCGCCGATTTCATTCGGGTTGGTCTTGGCGCGGTCCAGCACCCAGGCGGTCAACTCATCCAGGTTATCCACTGCTGCGCCCAGCGGCTTGGTGAACTCCGTCAACTCGGCACCCGCCGAGGCAATGAACGCGCGGATTTCATCGGCAAACAGGGTATAGAACGCCCCGCCGCTGCCGACGATCTTGCGCCCCATCAAATCCAGCGCCTGGATGCCGTTGGTGCCTTCGTAGATCTGAGTGATGCGCACATCACGCACCAGTTGCTCCTGGCCCCACTCGCGAATGTAGCCATGGCCGCCGAACACCTGTTGGCCGAGCACAGTGGTTTCCAGGCCCAGGTCGCTCAAGAACGCCTTGGCTACCGGGGTCAACAGCGCGACGAGGTTATCGGCACGCTCACGCGCAGCAGCGTCGTCGCTGAACTTGGCGATGTCCAGCTGCGTCGCCACATAGGTGGAGAACGCCCGGCCACCTTCGTTCGCGGCCTTCATGGTGAGCAACATGCGGCGCACGTCGGGGTGCACGATGATCGGGTCGGCCACTTTGTCTTTGTGCTGAGCCCCGGTTAGCGCACGGCTTTGCACGCGGTCGCGCGCATAGTCGATGGCGTTCTGGTAGGAACGCTCGCCGGATGCCAGGCCCTGGATGCCTACACCCAGTCGCTCGTAGTTCATCATGGTGAACATCGCCGCCAAGCCCCGGTTCGGTTCGCCCACCAGGTAACCCACGGCCTCGTCGAAGTTCATCACGCAGGTCGCCGACGCCTGGATCCCCATCTTGTGCTCGATGGAACCACAACTCACGGTGTTACGTGCGCCCAGGCTGCCGTCGGCATTGACCATGAACTTCGGCACCAGAAACAGTGAGATGCCCTTGGGACCGGCCGGTGCGTCCGGCAGCTTGGCCAGCACCAGATGGATGATGTTGTCGGTGAGGTCGTGTTCACCGCCGGTGATAAAGATCTTGGTGCCGCTGACTTTGTAGGAACCGTCCGCCTGTGGCTCGGCCTTGGTGCGGATAATCCCCAGGTCAGTACCGGCATGGGCCTCGGTCAGGCACATGGAGCCAGCCCATTCGCCGGAATACATCTTCGGCAGATAAGCGGCTTTCAGTGCTTCGCTGGCGTGGGTGTTGATCGACACGCAGGCGCCGGAGGTGAGCATCGGGTACAAACCAAACGCCAGGCTGGACGAGTTGATCATCTCTTCAACCTGGGCCGACACCGCCTTGGGCATGCCCATGCCGCCAAACATCGGGTCACCACCTACACCCACCCAGCCGCCTTCGGCATAGGTTTTGTAGGCCTGTGGAAAACCATCCGGCGTAAACACTGCGGTGTTGTCCCAGCGGCAACCCTGTTCATCGCCACCGCGGCTAAGCGGGGCGATGGATTTGGCGGTGACTTTGCCGGCTTCTTCGAGGATGGCCTCTACGGTTTCGGCGTCAACGGTGTCTGCCAATGCCGGCAATTGGGCCCAGGTGGTGGCGACCTCAAAGACTTCGTTGAGGACGAAGCGCATATCACGCAGCGGCGCTTTGTAATCAGCCATGGCAAACCTCGTGAGAACGTGAAAAGTAATTCGGTAAGAGTCGGTTTTACAGGCTCAGAGTGTACCCTAACAACTTTTCAGACACATAGGGTCCACTTGTGACTGATTGGTATTTTTAAGTCATTACAGCGCAAATGCCTCCGCAGGCAGACTCATCAGGCATTCGCTGCCCGCTTCCACCGCAGCGCGGTGGGTGGCGGTACGTGGCAGCAGGCGCTTGAAATAGAAGTCGCAGGTCGCAAGCTTGGCCTTGGAAAAATCCGAGTCCGGTTGCTCAAGGGCAGCCAGCGCCATACGCAGCCACAGGTAGGCAAGGATCACGTAGCCGCTGTACATCAAGTAATCCACGGCCGCCGCACCCACTTCATCGGGGTTCTTCATCGCGGCCATGCCGACTTTAGTGGTCAGTTCGCCCCACTCTCCGTTCAGCTGGCTAAGCTGCGCGACATAGGCCTTGAGCTGCGGATGCTCGGCATTCGCCGCGCACAACTTATGCACAATCTTGGTAAAGCCACGCAGCAACTTGCCCTGGCTGCCCAGCACCTTGCGCCCCAGCAGGTCGAGGGCCTGAATGCCGTTGGTGCCTTCATAGATCGGCGCAATCCGCGCATCGCGAGCCAGTTGTTCCATGCCCCACTCGCGGATGTAACCGTGACCGCCGAAGATCTGCATACCGTGGTTGGTCACCTCAAGGCCGGTGTCGGTCATGAAGGCTTTGCAGATCGGCGTGAGGAACGCCAGCAGGTCTTCAGCGTCCTGACGCTGGGTGGTGTCGTTGCTCAGGTGCGCGGTGTCGAGCAACTGTGCGGTGAAGTAGGTCAGTGCGCGATTGCCTTCGTTGAAGGCCTTCATGGTCAGCAGCATGCGGCGCACATCGGGATGCACGATGATCGGGTCGGCGGCTTTATCCGGAGCCTTGGCACCGGTCAGCGAACGCATCTGCAGGCGGTCGTTGGCGTATTTGATCGCGCCCTGGAAGCTCGCCTCACCATTGCAAAGGCCCTGCATGCCGGTGCCCAGGCGCGCGTGGTTCATCATGGTGAACATGCAGTTGAGGCCTTTGTTCGCCTCACCGATCAGGAAGCCCTTGGCGCCGTCGAAGTTCAGCACACAGGTGGCAGAGCCCTTGATGCCCATCTTGTGTTCGATGGAGCCGCAGTGCACCGCGTTACGCTCACCCGAATCCGCATGGAACTTGGGCACGATAAACAGCGAGATGCCCTTGGTGCCCGCCGGTGCGTCCGGCAGTTTGGCCAAGACCAAGTGGATAATGTTGGCGCTCATGTCGTGCTCGCCGGCCGAGATGAAGATCTTGCTGCCGGTGACCGCATAGCTGCCGTCCGCCTGGGGCACGGCGCGGGTCTTGATCAGGCCCAGGTCGGTGCCGCAATGGGCTTCGGTGAGGCACATGGTGCCGGTCCATTCGCCGGCGGTGAGTTTGCTGAGGAACGTGTCTTTCTGCTCGGCGGTGCCGTGGGCGTGGATCGCCGACATCGCGCCGTGGGTCAGCCCTGGGTACATGCCCCAGGACGTGTTGCTGGAGCCGATCATCTCGCTGAGCACCAGGCCCAGCGACGACGGCAAGCCCTGGCCGCCGTAGGCCGGGTCTGCCGCCACGCCGTGCCAGCCACCCTCCACGTACTGGGCGAAGGCTTCCTTGAAACCCTTGGGCGTAGTGACGACGCCATTGTCGAAATGGCAGCCTTCTTCGTCGCCGCTGCGGTTGAGCGGCGCGAGTACGTTTTCGCAGAATTTGGCGCCTTCTTCGAGAATCGCGCTGACCATGTCCGGGCTGGCATCGGTCGCGCCCAAGGCGGCGTAATGGCCGTGGAAATCAAACACGTTGTCGATCAGAAAACGCATGTCACGAAGGGGGGCTTTGTAGTCAGGCATGGCAATGTCTCCGTCAGCAGATGGTTTCAACCTACTGCCGGGCATTGCCTCGGACAATCACTGTAGCGCTGCTGAATACAGCGCCATCACTCAACCGGCAGCGCCCTCTGTGCGCACCGCGCCACGACGGGTTTGCCCGGCGGCGACCACACAGTTGCGTCCGGCGCCCTTGGCGGCGTACAGCGCCTGGTCGGCGGATTTGAGCACCTCTTCGGGCGTGCGCTGCTCGGCCTGGCGCTCGGCCACGCCGATGCTGATGGTCACCGAAACGCTCGATGCACCGCTGCCCGCACGGCGCTGACGGCCTTGGTGGTCGTCCTGAGGGCGGTCCGAATTGCGCAGCTTGATATCGTAGTCCGCGATGATCTCGCGGATCTCCTCCAAGTGCGGCATGCATTCCTCCACCGTCTTGCCGGCGAACACTACGGCAAACTCCTCACCACCATAGCGATAAGCGCGCCCGCCACCGTTGACCTTGGACAGCTTGCTCGCCACCAGGCGCAGCACCTGGTCGCCGACATCATGGCCATGGGTGTCGTTGAAGCGCTTGAAGTGGTCGACGTCGCTCATCGCCAGCACATAGTTGCGCCCCAACCGCTGCATGCGCTCGTTCAGCGCGCGACGCCCCGGCAAGCCAGTGAGTTCATCGCGAAAGGCCATTTGATAAGCCTCATGGGCCACACCGGCTGCGATCATCAGCATCACCTGGCTACACATGATGTTCAGGGTGAACGGCAGGATGAATGTCTGCGGCAACATCCAGAACAGCCCCAGCAAACCCACCAGTTGCGCCGCGTGCAGAGGGCGAGGCTGATACCAGTACTGCGCCGCCAGGGTCAGGAAGCCGATCAGGAACATCGGGTATGACAGCTGGATCAGGCTCACCCAGCTGCCATGCAGCGCCGGCCAGCGAATCTCCGCCAGCCAATTGAGCACCGCCTGGGGATAACTCTGCTCCAGCGCCAAGGCCACGCTGCCGATCGCCAGCAACACCGCGCCACGGGCGACGAAGTCGCGGAACAGGTGGGTCTTCTCCTGCCATAGCGCGTAGATGCTGAACAACAACGGCAGCAACAAACAACACAGATGAAACACCACCGCCGCGTCTTCGCGCACGCGGCCGTTGTCGCGGTAAAAATCGGTCTGGGTATCCAGCAGGAAGTAGGCGATGTACACCGTGATCATCAGGAACAGTTCACGCTGACGGCGATACACCGCGCAGTACGAGCCGCCGAGCAACAGCACCAGGGTCGGCAACACATTGAACAGCGACGTGAAGAAGACGTTGAGGTCCTTGACGTACGCAGCCGAGAGCCCGGCCAGCAGAAGCAGCAACGAAGGTAAAAAGTGACTGAAACGTACAGCGGAAACGCGCGACAAGGGTAAAACTCCGACCCGCAAAAAAATGATGGCACTGTGCCTTTATGCCGACAGTTAAGCACAACCTGGCACGCATGTATCACATTGCCATCACTGTAACGGCAGCCAGCGGTAATCCCTGAGCGCTTTACTGTGGTTTTTTATCGCCCACAAAAAAGCCGCCGCTCCCGTGAAGAAGCGGCGGCTCTTGAAGTGAACCCGGTAAGGCTTAGTAAGCCAGGCCGAAGTCTTCTTCTTTCATGTCCATCAGGTTGTTGGCGCCCGACAGCATGGTGGCTTTATGGGCCAGGGTACGCGGCAGGATGCGCTGGAAGTAGAAGCGCGCAGTCTGCAGCTTGGCGGTGTAGAACGCCTCTTCAGTGGTACCGGCAGCCAGCTTTTCGGCCGCCAGGCGCGCCATGTCGGCCCAGAAGTAAGCCAGGCACGCGTAACCGGAGTACATCAGGTAGTCCACCGAAGCGGCACCCACCTCTTCGCGGTCTTTCATCGCGGCCATGCCGACCTTCATGGTCAACTCGCCCCACTCTTTGTTCAGTGCCGCCAGCGGTGCAACGAACTCTTGGACGGCTTCGTTGCCTTCGTTGGCCTGGCAGAACTTGTGCACGATCTTGGTGAAACCCTTGAGCGCTTCGCCCTGAGTCATCAGCACTTTACGGCCCAGCAGGTCCAGGGCCTGGATGCCGGTGGTGCCTTCGTACAGCATCGAGATGCGGCTGTCGCGAACGTTCTGCTCCATGCCCCACTCGGCGATGAAGCCGTGGCCACCGTAAATCTGCACACCGTGGTTGGCGGATTCAAAACCGACTTCGGTCATGAACGCCTTGGCGATTGGCGTCATGAATGCCAGCAGGCCGTCAGCCTGTTTCTTGGCTTCGTCGTCGGTGCCGTACTTGACGATGTCCACTTGCTTGGCGGTGAAGTACACCATCGCACGGTTGCCTTCGGCGAAGGCTTTCATGGTCAGCAGCATGCGGCGCACGTCAGGGTGCACGATGATTGGATCGGCGGCTTTGTCCGGCGCTTTCGGGCCAGTCAGGGAGCGCATTTGCAGGCGGTCGCGAGCGTACTTCAGGCCGCCCTGGAAGCCGATCTCGGCGTGGGACAGGCCTTGCAGCGCGGTACCCAGGCGAGCGGTGTTCATAAAGGTGAACATGCAGTTCAGGCCTTTGTTCGCCGGGCCGATCAGGAAACCGGTGGCCGCGTCGAAGTTCATCACGCAGGTGGCGTTGCCGTGGATGCCCATCTTGTGTTCAAGGGATCCACAGGTCACGGCGTTGCGCGCACCAATCGAACCGTCGGCGTTCGGTAGGAACTTCGGCACGATGAACAGCGAGATACCTTTGGTGCCGGCCGGTGCGTCCGGCAGGCGGGCCAGTACGATGTGGACGATGTTGTCGGCCATGTCGTGTTCACCGGCCGAGATGAAGATCTTGGTGCCGGAGACTTTGTAGGAACCGTCGGCCTGAGGCTCGGCCTTGGTGCGCAGCATGCCCAGGTCGGTGCCGCAGTGTGGCTCGGTCAGGCACATGGTGCCGGTCCATTCACCCGACACCAGCTTGGTCAGGTAAGCCTCTTGCTGCTCGGGAGTACCGTGCTCGGAGATGGTGTTCATCGCACCGTGGGACAGGCCCGGGTACATGCCCCACGACCAGTTGGCGGCGCCCACCATTTCGCTTACGGCCAGGCCCAGAGATTCCGGCAGGCCTTGGCCGCCGTGCTCCACGTCGTGGGCCAGGCTTGGCCAGCCGCCTTCGACGAATTGTTTGTAGGCTTCTTTGAAACCGGTTGGGGTTTTAACGCCCGACTCACTCCAGGTGCAGCCTTCGATGTCGCCCACGCGGTTCAGCGGTGCCAGTACTTGCTCGCAAAACTTGGCGCCTTCTTCAAGGATGGCGTCAACCATGTCCGGGGTAGCGTCCTGGCAAGCCGGCAGGCTCTGATAGTGCGCTTCATAGCCAAGCAGTTCGTCACGAACGAAGCGAATATCACGCAAGGGGGCCTTGTAGTCAGGCATAGCGATAAACCTCTGCTGATGTATCTGGAATGAACAACCGCGTGGAATTGTTGTGGCGGTCAAACAGGTGTTTGAAACATACGTTTACCACCTGGGGATGTCAAGCGTCGTCCGGATGCCGTTTGTCATGACATGAATCAAAGGCGCGCACGGCGACGCCTGCGGCGGGTTGCCACAAGGAGTTCAGAAGGGAATCAAGAATTGTGCAAGCACAACCGACCTCAGTAAGAGGCCGGTGGGAGTCAGAGGGGGTTAAGCGTAGGTGTCGATCAGGGTGCCGAGCATTTCATCCGAAGCCTTGGCGACTTTGGCGCCGAGCTCCACTTGAAATTTGCCTTGGGCCATTTCGACCATGTTGCTGGCCGAGTTGGACGGCTGGGCGCGGTCGTTGGCTTGCAGACGGTCGCTTTGCGCATCCGAGGGCTGGGTCGTCGCAGCGCTGGCGATTTTGCCGGCCGCCTGGTCGACACGGCTCTGCCCGGTCTGAATGCTGCTCAGGCCCGAATAAAACGCGCTGCTTCCGGAGATTTCCATGGCGTAAGCCTGCCTTTTGAGAATCGTGAACCGTGATTGAAGCAGAGTTGCCCGCAAAACGCCCGTCAAAAACACTAATGGCATAATGCCTTAGCGATAGCCAAAATCAGTCAAGCAAGTCCAGCTGCAAGTATTCCGCCACCGCTTCAGCCCCCGACTGCTTGAGTTTCGGCACACGGCCCAGACAGGGCGCAGGCAGCCGTTCGGCCAGGGTGGCGAGGTTCTCTTCCAGACGGGAGGTCTTGGGGTCGATGATATTCGCCACCCACCCGGCCAGCTGCAAACCGTCACGGGCGATGGCTTCGGCGGTGAGCAAGGCATGGCTGATGCAACCCAGGCGCACGCCCACCACCAGGATCACCGGCAGCTTGAGCGCCATGGCCAAATCCGACAGGTTCGCCTGATCGGCCAGAGGCACCCGCCAACCGCCTGCGCCTTCAATCAAGGTGAAATCTGCTTCGCGCGCCAGAATCTGCTGCATGGGCTTGAGCAACGATTGCACGGTCAGAGAGACGCCCGCTTCCCGCGCCGCCAAATGCGGCGCGATGGCCGGTTCGAACGCCACCGGGTTGACCTCGGCATACGTCAGGGGCAACGAACATTCGGCCAACAACGCCAGTGCATCGGCGTTGCGCAAGCCTTTGGGCGTGACCTGGCAGCCGGAAGCCACGGGTTTGCCGGCGGCAGTGCTTCTGCCGGCTTGTCGTGCTGCGTGCAGCAGGCCAGCAGCGACGGTGGTCTTGCCGACATCGGTGTCGGTGCCGGTGATGAAGTAGGCGGCGCTCATAGAGGTTTCTCCAGTACGGCATACACCACTTGGTAAGTCGCCGGCAGGCCCTGGGCCTGGCGGAACCGCTCATACGCCTGCACCAGTGCAACAATCCGCGCGCGCCCCGTCAACCCTCCCGGCCGGCCGGGGTTGAGGTTGTGCGCGCCCAGGGCCTTCAATTCATGGGTGAGGCTGCGCACGTCCGGGTAATGCAGCACATGGGGGCGGCGCTCCAGACTCACCACCCGCAAGCCGCTGGCCGCACACAGATGTTGATAAGCCTCGAACGTACGAAAGCGGTTGACGTGAACCAGGCCATCCGCCGCGCGCCAGCTTTCGCGCAGCTCTTCCAGCGTGCCCACGCACAGGCTGGCAAAAGCGAGCGTGCCACCCGGTTGCAGCACGCGGTAGGCCTCGCTGAGCACCGCCTCAAAGTTTGCGCACCACTGCACCGCGAGGGAGGAGAAAATCAGCGCCACGCTGCCAGCGTTAAGCGGCAAGCGCTCGGCATCGCCAGCGACGAAGTGCTGCGCACCCCCCAGCGGACGCGCGTGATTGAGCATGCCTTCGGCGATGTCCAGTGCAATGCCTTGGCTGGCGGGCAAACGTTCGGCCAGCACGCGGCTGAAATAACCGGTGCCGCAGCCCATGTCCAGCCAGCGTTGCGGCGCAATGTCGGCCGGCAAGCGTGCCAGCAATTGGCTGCCCACTGCGCGCTGCAACTCGGCAACGCTGTCGTAACTGGCGGCTGCGCGGGAAAAGGACGCCGCCACCTGGCGCTTGTCCGGCAAGGCAGCCGGCAGCGGGGCGTGGGATAAATCAGTCATCGACGCACTCATGCAAAAAAGCCTGGATGGCCCCCGCGACACCGTGGGGGTCTTCCAGAAGAAACGCGTGGCCGGCCTGTTCAATCAGGCCGATTTCAACATCGGGCAGCAACGCCAGCAGGTCGCTGGCGGCTTCAGCGGGGACCAACCCGTCCAGCCCGGCGAACAGGTGCAACTGCGGGCCGCGATACGCCAGCAAGGCTTCGCGGGTGTCGAGTTGGGCGAGCAGTTCGAGGCCGGGCATCAGCACACTGGAAGGCGAATTCGGCGCGCCACTGACCAGCAAGCGCGATAACCCACGCGGGTCTTCGGCGCCTTTGGCACACAACAAACCGAAGCGCTTGAGGGTCACTTGGGAGTCGGCGTGGCAACCGGCGAGAAACGCATCGAAGGTCTCGGCGGGCATCGCACTCGGCCAACCTTCATGGGCGACAAAACACGGGTTGCTCGCCAGTGTGAGCAAGCCGCAGCAGCGTTCGCCACGGCGCGCCGCCAGCTCCGAAGCCAGCATGCCACCCAGGGACCAACCGCCCAGCCAGGCATTGTCCGGCAGCGTGGCGTCAAGTTCGTCGAGCCATTCTTCCAGGTTGCTGGAATCCAGTGCGGGCAACGGTTCGATCTGCACCTGCAGGTGTTCGTCCAGGCCCTGCAATGCAGCGGCCAACGGCTCCAGCGGCGATACACCGAGGCCCCAACCCGGCAGCAATATCAGTCGATCACGCATGGTCGGGCTCCGTGGCGCCTAACAAGCGGAAACATTCTTCCAATGCGCTTAACAATAGCTGCACCTGCGCCGCGCTGTGGGCCGCCGTCAAGGTCACGCGCAAACGCGCGCTGCCGGCCGGCACAGTGGGTGGGCGAATGGCGGTGACCATCAGGCCGCGCTCGCGCAGCATCTGCGACAGGCGCATGGCCTTGGCGCTGTCGCCGATCACAATCGGCTGGATCGGCGTGAAGCTGTCCATCAGGTCCAGCCCGAGCTGCTCGGCGCCGTGACGGAACTGGCGGATCAGGTCGTTGAGGTGCTCGCGTCGCCAATGTTCGGTGCGCAAAAGCTCCAGGCTTTTCAAGGTGGCGCAGGCCAGTGCCGGCGGTTGGCTGGTGGTGTAGATGTACGGGCGCGCGAACTGGATCAGGCTTTCGATCAGTTCTTCACTGCCCGCCACAAAAGCGCCTGCCGTGCCGAACGCCTTGCCGAGGGTGCCGACCAGTACTGGCACATCGTCCTGGCTCAGGCCGAAGTGCTCGACGATACCGCCGCCGTTGGCACCCAGTGGGCCGAAACCATGGGCATCATCCACCATCAACCAGGCGCCCTTGGCCTTGGTTTCACGGGCCAGCGCGGGCAGGTCAGCCAGGTCGCCGTCCATGCTGAATACGCCATCGGTGACCACCAGGGTATTGCCGGTGGCTTTCTCCAGGCGCTTGGCCAGGCTTGCAGCGTCGTTATGCAGGTAGCGATTGAAACGCGCCCCCGACAGCAGGCCCGCATCCAGCAACGAGGCATGGTTGAGCCGGTCTTCCAGCACCGTATCGCCCTGCCCCACCAACGCCGTGACCGCACCGAGATTGGCCATGTAGCCGGTGGTAAACAGCAGCGCACGCGGACGGCCGGTAAGGTCGGCCAGCGCTTCTTCCAACTCATGGTGCGGCGTCGCATGCCCGACCACCAAGTGCGAAGCACCGCCGCCCACGCCCCAGCGGGACGCACCGGCGCGCCAGGCTTCAATCACTTGTGGGTGATTGGCCAGGCCCAGGTAATCGTTATTGCAGAACGCCAGCAGCGGCTTGCCGTCCACCACCACTTCCGGGCCTTGGGGGCTGTCGAGCAGCGGGCGCTGGCGATAAAGGTGTTCGGCACGGCGGGCAGCGAGGCGCGCGGAGAGATCGAAAGACATCCCTCACACCACAGCGTTATAGAACTGCTCGCTGCTCTTCTGCTCCACCAACGCCTGCTCGATCGCCGCCTGATGCACTTCATCCGCGTGTTCTTCACGGGCTTCCGGCAGGATGCCCAGCCGCGAGAACAGTTGCATGTCCTTGTCAGCCTGCGGGTTGGCGGTGGTCAGCAGTTTGTCGCCGTAGAAGATCGAGTTGGCGCCGGCGAAGAACGCCAGGGCCTGCATCTGCTCGTTCATTGCTTCGCGACCGGCCGACAGGCGTACATGGGACTGCGGCATCAGGATACGCGCCACGGCGAGCATGCGGATGAAGTCGAATGGGTCGATGTCTTCGGCGTTTTCCAGCGGCGTACCGGCCACTTTCACCAACATGTTGATCGGCACCGATTCCGGATGCTCTGGCAGGTTGGCCAGTTGGATCAGCAAATTGGCGCGGTCGTCGAGGGACTCGCCCATGCCGAGGATGCCACCGGAGCAGATCTTCATCCCCGAATCCCGCACGTAGGCCAGGGTTTGCAGGCGCTCGCTATAGGTGCGGGTGGTGATGATGCTGCCGTAGAACTCGGGCGACGTATCCAGGTTGTGGTTGTAATAGTCCAGGCCCGCCTGGGCCAGGGCTTCGGTCTGGTCCTGATCGAGGCGACCGAGGGTCATGCAGGTTTCCAGGCCCATGGCCTTCACGCCTTTGACCATCTGCAGCACGTAGGGCATGTCTTTGGCCGACGGGTGCTTCCAGGCGGCGCCCATGCAGAAGCGGGTCGAGCCGATAGCTTTGGCGCGGGCAGCCTCTTCGAGGACCTTCTGCACTTCCATCAGCTTCTCTTTTTCCAGGCCAGTGTTGTAGTGGCCCGACTGCGGACAATATTTGCAATCTTCCGGGCAGGCGCCGGTCTTGATCGACAGCAGCGTCGACACCTGGACACGGTTGGCGTCGAAATGCGCGCGGTGCACGGTCTGCGCCTGGAACAGCAGGTCATTGAACGGCTGTACGAACAGTGCCTTGACTTCGGCGAGGGACCAATCGTGACGCAAAGTGGCGGTGGTGCTGGCGCTCATGGGCGATTCCTTGATTATGCTTTGGCAAGCGCTGCGGGAAGGGCAATACCCACAGGCACGACACGGATGCTCGGCATATTTAAGGAAGATTCATGCACTGTCAACCAGCCCACAAACACCAGGTTTACATCTGGTTAAAAAACACCCAAACCTGTTTAATCTGCGATGAGGCCACGCAATCAGCCGACTCTGTGTGCAACGTCTGCGAAACCGAGCTGCCGTGGCTGATAGAACACTGCAACCTGTGCGCCCTGCCCTTGCCGATGGAGGGGTTGATCTGCGGCCAATGCCAGAAACATCCGCCGGCCTTTAAACAGGTGATCGCGCCCTGGACCTACAGCTTTCCGGTCGACAGCCTGATCAGCCGCTTCAAGCACCAAGCGCGCTGGCCCCTGGGGCAGATGCTGGCGCGGCTGTTGGCGCAGCATATGCAACATCGCTTCGACAACACCGGACTCACACGCCCCGACTGCCTGCTGCCGGTACCCATGGCCCGCAAGCGCCTGCGTGAACGCGGCTATAACCAGGCCTTGATGCTGGCGCGCTGGCTCAGCCACGACTTGCACATTCCCTACGATGAACACCTGTTGTTACGCCCCCATGAAACCGTGGCGCAACAAGCCCTCGATGCCAAGACCCGACAACGCAACCTGCTCGGCGCTTTCGCCCTGGCGCCCGACGCACGGGTGCAAGGCCGTCACTTCGCGCTGGTGGACGACGTACTCACCACTGGCGCGACCGCCCACAGCCTGGCGCGGTTGTTGATGAATGCCGGCGCACGACAAGTCGATGTGTACTGCGTGGCCCGCACGCCCAAACCGGGCAGTTGACTTGACTCCGGCCACCCTTGCCCGCAACGTTCGGCTTATCCCATCGAAGCGTATGCCCATGTCTCTGCCAACGTCCCTCAGTCAACACATCATCCGCCGTCCCCAGCGCATTGCCTTGCTGGCGCACATCGCTGAGCAGGGCTCCATCACCCGCGCGGCAAAGAGCGCGGGCTTGAGCTACAAAGCGGCGTGGGATGCCATCGACGAGTTGAACAACTTGGCGCAAAAGCCCTTGGTAGAACGCAGTGTCGGCGGTAAAGGCGGCGGCGGCGCCAGGTTGACGGTCGAAGGTGAGCGTGTGTTGCGTCTTTACCAGCGCCTGCAAGTGGTGCAGGCCGAAGTGCTGGGCTCGGACGAAGCCGCCAGCGATTTCAATCTACTGGGCCGCTTGATGCTGCGCACCAGCGCACGTAACCAACTGCATGGTCAGGTCGTCGCCATCGAGCAGCATGGCCGCAATGATCTGATCCGCCTGCAACTGGCCGGTGGGCTGACCCTGGCTGCGCAGATCACCCACGACAGCACGCAGCGACTGGAACTGGAAACCGGCGTGGAAGTGGTCGCACTGATCAAGGCCGGCTGGCTGGAGTTGCTGGCACCTGAGGCCTTCGCAACAACTGGACACAATTGCATGAGCGGCATCGTCGACGCCATTCTCGACGCCGAAGACGGGCCCAGCGAAGTGCGTGTCACCCTGCCCAGCGGCCAGGTTTTGTGCGCCCTGGCGCAGCCCGCCACGCTCAAGGCGCTGCGCGTGACCGAAGGCAAAGCGATCCAGGTTCAATTTGCGCCGAGTAATGTGCTGCTCGGCACGCCGGTGTAAGGGGTCCGCTATTTAAACTGCAACAATTTCGTCACGCCCGCTCCTTATGGTGTCTGCAAAAACCGCAGGGAGCCTGAGATGAGCCTATTAGAAGAAAACCAAGCCACCGACCTTGAGCAGATGGTCGGCCTCACCCGCCGCCGTTTCATCGGCGCCGGTGCCCTGTGCGGTGCCGCGATGTTCCTGGGTGGCAACCTGCTGAGCCGCAGCGCTCTCGCCGTCAACGCCGCCAGCGCCAGCCCGTTGCTGGGCTTCACCAGCATCGCCGCCGCCACCAGCGACGCCATCACCTTGCCGCCGGGCTACAGCGCGTCGGTGCTGATCAGTTGGGGCCAGCCGCTGAGCAAGATCGCGCCGGCCTTCGACCCGTCCGGCAACGGCACGGCCAAGGCCCAGGAACAGCAGTTCGGCGACAACAACGACGGCATGAGCCTGTTTGCCTTCCCCGGTGACGACAACCGCGCGCTGATGGCGATCAACAACGAATACACCAACTACCGCTACCTCTTCGCCCACGGCGGCGCGCCGCAATCGGCCGAAGACGTGCACAAAGCCCAGGCCAGCGAAGGCGTGTCGGTCATCGAAGTGCGGCGCAAGGGCGACACCTGGCAGTTCGTGCAGGACTCGCGTTACAACCGCCGCATCCACGGCAACTCGCCGATCCGCCTCAGTGGCCCCGCCGCCGGCCACGACTGGCTGAAAACCAGCGCCGACAAATCCGGCAAAAAAGTCCTGGGCACCTTCCAGAACTGTGCCAACGGCAAGACGCCATGGGGCACTTATCTGACGTGTGAAGAGAACTTCACCGACTGTTTCGGCAGCAGCAACCCACAACAAACCTTCGATGCCGGGCAGAAACGCTATGGCGTGGTCGCCGCCAGCAAAGACATCAACTGGCATCAGCACGACCCGCGTTTCGATATGGCCAAGAACCCCAACGAACTCAACCGCCACGGTTGGGTGGTGGAAATCGACCCGTTCGACCCGCAATCCACCCCAGCCAAACGCACCGCCCTGGGCCGCTTCAAGCACGAAAACGCCGCCCTGGCCGAAACCCGCGACGGCCGCGCCGTGGTGTACATGGGCGACGATGAGCGCGGCGAGTTCATCTACAAGTTCGTCAGCCGCGACAAGATCAACCACAAGAACCCCAAGGCCAACAAAGACCTGCTCGACCACGGCACCTTGTATGTGGCGATCTTCGACGCGGGCGACGGCAACGCCGACCACCCCAAGGGCAAGGGCCAATGGGTCGAGCTGACCCACGGCAAAAACGGCATCGACGCCAGCACCGGCTTCGCCAGCCAGGCCGAAGTGCTGATCCACGCGCGCCTAGCCGCCAGTGTGGTGAAAGCCACGCGCATGGACCGCCCGGAATGGATCGTGGTCAGCCCCACCGACGGCCAGGTCTATTGCACCCTGACCAACAACGCCAAGCGCGGTGAAGAGGGCCAGCCGGTGGGAGGCCCCAACCCGCGTGAGAAAAACGTCTACGGCCAGATCCTGCGCTGGAAGGCCGACGCCGATAACCACGGCGCCTCGGAATTCACCTGGGACCTGTTCGTGGTGGCCGGCAACCCTGGCGTGCACGCCGGCACGCCGAAGGGTGGTTCGTCGAACATCAACCCGCAGAACATGTTCAACAGCCCGGACGGGTTGGGCTTCGACAAGGCCGGGCGATTGTGGATCCTGACGGATGGGGACTACAGCAACGCAGGTGACTTCGCCGGCATGGGCAACAACCAGATGTTGTGTGCTGACCCTTCCACCGGGGAAATCCGCCGCTTCATGGTCGGACCGGTGGCCTGTGAAGTGACGGGCATCAGCTTCTCGCCGGATCAGAAGACGCTGTTTGTGGGGATCCAGCACCCAGGCGAAACCGGTGGTTCGACTTGGCCGGAGCATCTGCCGAATGGCAAGCCGCGCTCGTCGGTGATGGCGATTCGGCGGGATGACGGCGGTATCGTCGGCGCCTGATAGGGCCTCTGTGGTGAGGGGGCTTGCCCCACTCACCACAACAGCACAGTCACCACCTATCTCAACGTTGGTGGGTTACCATACCCGGCCGGACGCGGCGCCCTGCTGCGCGCAGGAGTTCGCATGGCCCACCCGTTTGAAACACTCACGCCCGACCTGGTGCTCGACGCTGTCGAAAGCATCGGTTTCCTCAGCGATGCTCGCGTCCTGGCGCTCAACAGCTACGAAAACCGCGTCTATCAAGTGGGCATCGAAGACTCGGAACCGCTGATCGCCAAGTTCTATCGGCCGCAGCGTTGGACCAACGAGGCAATCCTCGAAGAACACCGCTTCACTTTCGAACTGGCCGAATGCGAAGTGCCGGTGGTCGCGCCATTGATCCACAACGGCGAAAGCCTGTTCGAACACGCCGGTTTCCGCTTCACCCTGTTCCCCCGCCGTGGCGGCCGTGCGCCGGAGCCGGGTAATCTCGATCAGCTGTATCGCCTTGGGCAATTGCTCGGACGTTTGCATGCGGTGGGCTCCACCCGCCCGTTCGAACACCGCGAAGCCTTGGGCGTGAAGAACTTCGGTCACGACTCACTCACCACCTTGCTTGAAGGCAATTTCATTCCCAAGAGCCTGCTGCCGGCCTACGAGTCCGTGGCCCGCGACCTGCTCAAGCGTGTGGAAGAGGTGTACAAAGCCACACCGCACAAGAACATCCGCATGCACGGCGATTGCCACCCCGGCAACATGATGTGCCGTGACGAGATGTTCCATATCGTCGACCTGGACGACTGCCGCATGGGCCCGGCGGTACAGGACCTGTGGATGATGCTCGCCGGAGATCGTCAGGAATGTCTGGGACAGTTGTCGGAGCTGATGGACGGCTACCAGGAATTCCATGACTTCGACCCGCGTGAACTGGCGCTGATCGAACCGCTGCGTGCATTGCGCCTGATGCACTACAGCGCCTGGCTGGCACGGCGTTGGGACGACCCAGCGTTCCCCCACAGCTTCCCGTGGTTTGGCAGCGAGCGTTATTGGGGCGATCAGGTGTTGGCATTGCGCGAACAACTGGCCGCCTTGAATGAAGAACCGTTGAAGCTGTTTTGACGGACAAATATCCTTACAATCGCGCTTTGTTAGCTGCCTAAGCAAGGATTCTGCAATGCAAGCCGCCAACCCCCGCAAGGGGTACATCCTGGGCCTGAGCGCCTACGTCATCTGGGGTCTGTTCCCGCTCTACTTCAAAGCCATCGCCAGCGTGCCCGCCGCCGAGATCATCGTGCACCGCGTGTTGTGGTCGGCGCTGTTCGGCGGTTTGCTGTTGATGGTGTGGAAGCATCCCGGCTGGTTCCGCGAGTTGCGCGACAACCCCAAGCGCCTGGCGATCCTGGCCCTCAGTGGCTCGCTGATCGCGGGTAACTGGCTGACGTATGTGTGGTCGGTGAACACCGGGCGCATGCTGGAAGCGAGCCTGGGTTACTACATCAACCCATTGGTGAACGTAGTGTTGGGCATGCTGATCCTGGGTGAACGCCTGCGCCGCTTGCAGTGGGTCGCCGTCGGGCTGGCAGCCGTAGGTGTGGCGCAACAGGTCTGGCAGGTCGGCAGCTTGCCATGGGTGTCGCTGGTGCTGGCGTTGACCTTCGGTTTCTACGGGCTGATTCGCAAGCAGGCGCCGGTCAAGGCGCTGCCGGGGCTGGTGGTGGAAACCTGGATGCTGGTGCCGATTGCAGTTGCCTGGCTGCTGTTCAACCCAACCGCCCATAGCGCGCAAATGGCGTTCTGGAGTACGTCCGAAGCCTGGTGGCTGGTGGCGGCCGGCCCGGTGACGCTGATCCCGCTGGTGTGTTTCAACGCCGCCGCTCGGCATTTGCCCTACACCGCGTTGGGCTTTTTGCAGTACGTCGCGCCGACCCTGGTATTGCTCGAAGCCGTGCTGCTGTTCGGCGAACACCTGGCACCGAGCACGCTGACCGCGTTCGCCTTCATCTGGGCGGGGCTGGTGGTGTATAGCGTGGATATCTGGCTCAGCGTGCGCAAACGTTAATCAAATAACGTACAAACCTCTGCAGGCTACAGGGCGCGTGGCTTGCAGACATCCACCCCAAGGTTATCCACAACCTGGTCCCCGCCATTTGTGCACAAGCTTTTGAAATTGCTCGTTTTTTGCTCAATCAGCGAAGAACCCCGGCCGGTGTGGGCTGGCGAGGGGTCTCTACAGGTTATCCACAGGCCCATGCAAGATTTCCATGCATAACCCTGTGGGCAGATTATTCCTCGTGATTTATTCCTCGTGATGCAGTTCCACCATCAAGTCATCGGCCAGGGTTTCCAGGGACAGTTGCAAGGTGTCCAGGGATAACGCGGTCGGCACCTGCAACAGCGCCTCGGCGGTAAACAACGGGTCGCCGCTCATGGGCGCCGGGCGCACATCGGTGCTCAGACTCTCCAGGTTCACGCCCTGCTGGCTGAGCAGCGCGGTGATCTCGCGCACAATGCCCGCACGGTCATTGCCCACCAGCGTCATCATGATCGATTTGGACGCCGACGCTTGCCCGCTGCTGCCCTCGCCCACCAGCACGCGAATGCCATGGGTGGATAAATCCTCCAACGCCCCGACCAACGCCTGACGGTGCTCTGTAGGCACGCTGACCCGCAGGATCCCGGCAAACTGCCCGGCCATGTGCGCCATGCGGCTTTCCAGCCAGTTGCCACCGTGGGCGGCGATATTCTGCGCGATGCGCTCGACCAGGCCGGGTTTGTCGGCAGCGATAATTGTGAGTACAAGATGGTCCATGGCAACGCCCTCTGGAATTCAATCTACAAGGTGGACCCGAAGGCCCTCGATAACAAATCGTGTACCATTTTTATATTTATCTGGAACAATCCAATAGTTTTTTGAGAACATCCGGTTCTCCGCTGTGACCGTACGACCAAAGTGGGTCGCTAAACGACGTATTTAGTCTAATTTTCACAACCGCAAGTCATCATGTAGTATGCGCAACCTGGCACTACATAATGAAAATCTAAAAAGCGCTTAAGCTGTGCAGAGTGAGGCAAGCAATGACTGAACACGTTCAAGTCGGTGGCCTGCAGGTCGCCAAAGTCCTGTTCGACTTCGTGAACAACGAAGCCATTCCCGGCACCGGCATTACTGCCGACCAGTTCTGGGCCGGTGCCGACAAGGTCATCCATGACCTGGCCCCGAAGAACAAAGCCCTACTCGCCAAACGCGACGATTTCCAAGCGCGGATCGATACCTGGCACCAGACTCATGCCGGCCAGGCGCACGACCCGGTGGCCTACAAAGCCTTCCTGCAAGACATTGGATACCTGCTGCCAGAAGCCGTGGACTTCCAGGCCACGACCCAAAACGTCGATGACGAGATCGCCCGCATGGCCGGCCCGCAGCTGGTAGTGCCGGTGATGAACGCCCGCTTCGCCCTCAACGCCTCGAATGCGCGCTGGGGCTCGCTGTACGACGCGCTGTATGGCACCGACGCCATCAGCGAAGCCGACGGCGCCGAAAAGGGCCAGGGCTACAACAAAGTGCGTGGCGACAAGGTCATCGCCTTCGCCCGCGCCTTCCTCGATGAGGCCGCACCGCTCAGCGCCGGCAGCCACGTCGATTCCACCGGCTACAAGATCGTCGACGGCACGCTGATCGTCAGCCTCAAGGGCGGCAGCAACAGCGGCCTGCGCGACGACGCACAGTTGATCGGTTTCCAGGGCCCTGCGGCCGAGCCGATTGCGATCCTGCTGAAACACAACGGCCTGCACTTCGAAATCCAGATCGACGCCAGCACCCCGGTCGGGCAGACCGATGCCGCCGGCGTCAAAGACGTGCTGATGGAAGCCGCGCTGACCACCATCATGGACTGCGAAGACTCCGTCGCCGCCGTCGATGCCGATGACAAAGTGGTGATCTACCGCAACTGGCTCGGCCTGATGAAGGGCGACCTGGCCGAAGAAGTGGCCAAGAGCGGCAAGACCTTTACTCGCACCATGAACGCCGACCGCGTTTATACCGGCGTGGATGGCCAGGACGTGACGCTGCACGGTCGCTCGCTGTTGTTCGTGCGCAACGTGGGTCACCTGATGACCATCGATGCGATCCTCGACAAAGACGGCAACGAAGTGCCAGAGGGTATTCTCGACGGCCTGGTCACCAGCCTCGCCGCGACCCACAGCCTCAACGGCAACAACAGCCGCAAGAACAGCCGCACCGGTTCGGTGTACATCGTTAAGCCGAAGATGCACGGCCCGGAAGAAGCTGCGTTCACCAACGAGCTGTTCGGCCGCATCGAAGACGTGCTGAAGCTGCCGCGCAACACGCTGAAAGTCGGGATCATGGACGAGGAGCGCCGCACCACGGTCAACCTCAAGGCCTGCATCAAGGCGGCCAGCGAGCGCGTGGTGTTTATCAACACCGGCTTCCTCGACCGTACCGGCGACGAGATCCACACCTCCATGGAAGCCGGCGCGATGGTGCGCAAGGCCGCGATGAAGGCGGAAAAATGGATCGGCGCCTACGAAAACTGGAACGTCGATATCGGCCTGAGCACCGGTCTGCAAGGTCGCGCGCAGATCGGTAAAGGCATGTGGGCCATGCCCGACCTGATGGCGGCGATGCTCGAACAGAAAATCGCCCACCCACTGGCCGGCGCCAACACCGCCTGGGTGCCATCGCCAACCGCCGCTGCGTTGCACGCACTGCACTACCACAAGGTTGATGTATTCGCCCGCCAGGCCGAGCTTGCCAAACGCGAGCGTGCGTCGGTGGACGACATCCTGACCATTCCGCTGGCCAGCAACACCGATTGGTCCGACGAAGAGATCCGCAACGAACTGGACAACAACGCCCAAGGCATCCTGGGTTATGTGGTCCGTTGGATCGACCAGGGCGTCGGTTGCTCGAAAGTGCCGGACATCAACGATGTAGGCCTGATGGAAGACCGCGCCACCCTGCGTATCTCCAGCCAGCACATCGCCAACTGGCTGCGCCACGGCATCGTCAACGAAGCTCAGGTGATGGAAAGCCTCAAGCGCATGGCGCCGGTGGTGGACCGTCAGAATGCTGGGGATACGTTGTACCGCCCACTGGCACCGGATTTCGACAGCAACATCGCGTTCCAGGCAGCGGTGGAGTTGGTGATTGAAGGGACCAAACAGCCTAATGGGTATACCGAGCCGGTATTGCACCGTCGGCGTCGGGAGTTCAAGGCCAAGAACGGCCTGTAAATGAAAAGAGCCCCGGTCGAGAGACCGGGGCTTTTTTCATTGCAGGCCAAGTCAGTCCGAATTGTTCACGAACGTCCCATTGATTACGACCTCAGTGCTACCGGACCCAAATCGAACATTCAGCAAGATGCCGGTGTGCTGATAGCTTGTACCGAATTCAGGACGAACAACAGACAAGAAAATCTGCCCCGACACAGGGCTGGAATGCAGCACGCCGTTGAGATCTCGATACGTCATATTCGCCCAACCGCCCGGGTTTGGAGCGACCTCGAATACATGGATGCCATTCGGAACGTTGTGTCCATAGTCGATCTGAATACGCTCTGGGTCGGCTCCCAATATGGCAGTCCATGACAAATACCCGAAAACCTCATTGGCGACGAAAAAGCGCGGTGTATTTTGTTCAAGTACGAGGACGTAGGAATTACCCGTCTGCGCTTTGGCCCTGGCCTCATTTAGATCTTTGTCTTCTACTTCAAATGGCTTGGTACTCATGACGAACTCCTGTTCAAAGGGTTTCGAGGCACCAGTCTTGCAAAGTGCTCTCCATACCACTGAACAATAATTCCGCCTACACGCCTACTGTCATAAATGACAGTCCCGACAGACGTTACCTACTGCGCCATCCCCAACTCCCGCTTCACCATCTTCGCCAACTTCACGCTATCAATTGGCTTCAACAAAAAATCCACCACACTCAAATGCATCGCATCGATCACGTCCGGCGCTTCGGCATCCCCCGACATGATGATGATCGGTAGCGCCGCACGGGTGGACTCACGCACTTGTCGGATAAGTTCCAGGCCATTGCTGGGCGCCATGCGCAGGTCAGTAATCAGCAAACCGATGGAGCTGCTCGACTTCAACAAATCCCACGCTGCCTCACCACTGTCGGCGGTCATGCAGCGAATACCGTCCAGCCCCAGGATTTCCGCCAGCAGTTCGCGTGCGTCCTTGTCGTCGTCGACGATCAACACGCGTTGTGGCGGTAAATCAGGCTCCAGCATCACGGCGCTCAGCGCCTCGCGCTCGGCATCACTCAAAATATCGTGGTCGGACATACGGTTCTCAGCAGTTCTCATCAATCTCCCAGCACACTCGTCAGACATCTGCGGAAGGGCGATCAATGTGCACTTCGTCGGAAAGTTTGCCTAGTGGGCGTTCTACGGGTTTTGGACGATAGTCATGTAAGGTTTTTCCCTAGGTGTGTGCCGTTTGTATCGACCTAGACTTACGTCCAATGGGCACCCGCTGCGCAGGAGTCGACCATGAGGGACGATAACGACAAAAAAACTGCGGTCATTGTTATGAGTAAAGCTGATGCCTTCGCCCAGGCGGGGAAAACTGCTGTGTTGCAAAATATCCACGGCACCCTGCAATTCCTGCAACGCTTCCCGCCGTTCAACCAGATGGAAAACGCCCACTTGGCGTTTTTGGTGGAACAGTGCCAGTTACGCTTCTATGGCCCCGGCGACAGCATCCTCAAACCGTCGGGCGGGCCGGTGGAGCACTTTTATATCGTCAAGCAGGGCCGGGTGGTCGGTGAGCGGCCAGACAGCGCCGAAACCACGTTTGAAATCACCACTGGCGAATGCTTCCCCCTCGCCGCACTGTTGGGCGAACGCGCGACGCGCACCGAGCACAAGGCCGCCGAAGACACCTTCTGCCTGCAACTGAACAAACCGGCGTTCATCAAGCTGTTTGCACTCTCCAGCCCGTTTCGCGATTTTGCCCTGCGCGGCGTCAGCAGCCTGTTGGATCAGGTGAATCAGCAGGTGCAGCAAAAAGCCGTGGAAACCCTCGGCACTCAATATTCCCTGAACACGCGGCTCGGTGAATTGGCCATGCGCCACCCCGTCACGTGCAGCCCCGCCACGCCGCTGCGCGAAGCCGTCACGCTGATGCATGAGCAACAGGTCGGCAGCATCGTGATCGTGGATGAACACAAGGCGCCCCTGGGGATTTTCACCCTGCGCGACCTGCGCCAGGTGGTGGCCGATGGCACCAGCGATTTCAGCCAGGCCATCGAAGGGCATATGACCCAGGCACCGTTCTTCCTGACGCCGGACCACAGCGCCTTCGACGCCGCGATCGCCATGACCGAGCGGCATATCGCCCACGTCTGCCTGGTCAAGGACCAGCGCCTGTGCGGCGTGGTGTCCGAGCGCGATCTGTTTTCCCTGCAACGGGTGGACCTGGTGCACCTGGCGCGCACCATCCGCAATGCGCCGAGGGTGGACAACCTGGTGGCAATTCGCGGCGAGATCGGCCAGTTGGTCGAACGCATGCTGGCCCATGGTGCCTCGTCCACCCAGATCACCCACATCATTACGCTGCTCAACGATCACACCGTGTGCCGGGTGATCGAGCTGACCCTGGCCGAAAAAGGCGACCCCGGCGTGCCCTTCAGTTGGTTGTGCTTTGGCAGCGAAGGCCGCCGCGAGCAGACCCTGTACACCGATCAGGACAACGGCATCCTGTTTGACGCCAAGGACGCGGCCGAAGCCGCGGCGATCCGAGGCCGGTTGTTGCCGCTGGCGCAGCAGATCAACCAGAGCCTGGCGCTGTGTGGGTTCAGCCTGTGCAAAGGCAACATCATGGCCGGCAACCCGGAGCTGTGCCTGTCACGGGCGGAATGGGCGCGACGGTTTGCAGCGTTTATCCGCGAAGCCACGCCGGAGAATCTGCTGGGTTCCAGCATCTATTTCGATCTGCGTGTGGTGTGGGGCGATGAACGTGGCTGCGAGCAATTGCGCCAAGGCATTCTCGACCAGGTGGCAGACAACCGTTTGTTCCAACGCATGCTGGCCGAAAACGCGTTGCGCCAGCGTCCGCCCGTAGGACGTTTCCGCGAATTTGTACTCACGCGTAAAGGCGGCGAAAAAGCCACGCTCGACCTCAAGGTGCAGGGCCTGACCCCTTTTGTCGACGGCGCGCGCCTGTTGGCCCTGGCCAATGGCATCCACGCCAACAACACCCTGGAGCGCCTGCGCCAGTTAGTGTTCAAGGAGGTGATCGAGCCCCTGGACGGCGCGGCGTATGAAGAGGCCTACCACTTTATTCAGCAGACCCGCATGCAGCAGCACCAACTGCAAACCCGCGAGAATCAGCCGTATTCCAACCGTGTCGACCCGGACAGCCTCAATCATCTGGACCGGCGCATCCTGCGTGAATCCCTGCGCCAGGCCCAGCGCCTGCAAAGCAGCCTGACATTGCGGTATCAGCTGTGAGCTTGTTCAACTGGCTGCGTAAGAAAACGCCAGGGCTCGACAGCGCGCAACAACAGCGCCTGGCGCAACTGCGCAAACCCACGCCGCTGGGCAACGTCACCCTGCGCAACCAGCGCTGGGTAGTGGTGGACCTGGAAACCAGCGGCCTCAACCTTAACCGTGACCAGGTGCTGTCCATCGGCGCGGTGGTGATCGAAGATGGCGCGGTGGATTTCTCGCAACTGTTCGAACGCACGCTGCAACGGACCGAAACCAAACTCAGCCCCAGCGTGTTGATCCACGGCCTCGGCCCCAGTGCGATTGCCGCCGGCAGCGATCCGGTGGATGCGTTACTGGACTTCATGGACTTTGTGGGCGACAGCCCATTGCTGGCCTTCCATGCGCCGTTCGATCAACACATGCTGTGCCGGGCGCTCAAGGACAGCCTGGGTTATCGCCTGGCCCATCCGTTTCTCGATGTTGCAGACATTGCCCCGCTGCTGTGCCCGAATGCGCACATCCGCGAAGCAGGGTTGGACGACTGGATCAACCACTTCCACCTGCACGTGGGCGAGCGCCATCACGCCAGCGCCGACGCGCTGGCCACGGCGGAGCTGATGCTGATCCTGTTCAGCCGCGCGCGCCAGCAACACATCGACACTCCACAGGCGCTGCAAGAGCGTTTGAGCCAATGGAAACGGCGTCAACACGCGCCATCGTTTTAATGTCATCTCCCGACAGACGCCAATTGCGCCCACTCCACGGCTCTGACACAATCGCGAATAATTCTCGTTAGTTTAAACATCGCGTTTACCAGGTGATGCCTTGTCGTCGATCCAGAACCCACACAGTGAGCTTGTTGGCGCGTTGTATCGCGACCATCGTGGCTGGCTGTTGGCCTGGCTTCGACGCAACGTGGCCTGCCCAAGCCGCGCCGAAGACCTGAGCCAGGACACCTTCATGCGCCTGCTCGGCCGTGATGAGTTGCGTGAACCCCGCGAACCAAGGGCGTTCCTGGTGGCAATCGCCAAGGGCTTGTTGTTCGACTACTTCCGTCGCGCGGCCCTGGAACAGGCGTACCTCACTGAACTGATGCTGATCCCGGAAAGCGAACACCCGTCGCCGGAAGAACAGCAACTGATCCTCGAGGACCTCAAGGCCATCGACCGCCTGCTCGGCAAGCTGTCGAGCAAGGCTCGCGCCGCCTTCCTCTATAACCGCCTCGACGGCATGGGCCACGCCGAAATCGCCCAGCGCCTCGGCGTGTCGGTGCCCCGCGTGCGCCAGTACCTGGCCCAGGGCATTCGCCAGTGCTACATCGCGCTGTATGGCGAGCCGTTGTGACGGTGATCAGCTCCAGACCCGTCTCGGCCCGCGTGCTGGATGCGGCGATTGCGTGGCAGCTGTCTCTCGATTCGGGCGACGGCAGCGTGATTGAGCGTGAAGAATTCGATAAATGGCTGGCCAGCGACGAAGAACACGCCCGAGCCTGGCGCCAGTTGGGCATGCTCGACCAGCGTTTCAGCGTGGCCTCGGGTCCGGCGCGGGCGGCGTTGCTGCAATCGCGTGAAGGCATTCGCCAGCGCGTGCGCAAGCTGGGCAGTGGTCTTGCCAGCATCGCGCTGGTGATTGGCCTGGCGCTGTTTGCCGGTGAACGCTATGTGCCGATCCACTATTGGCTGGCCGACCAACGCACCGCCACCGGCGAGCAGCGCACGCTGAAGCTGGCGGACGGCACGCTGATCAACCTCAATACCCACAGCGCCATCGACGTGCGTTTTGACGAAAAACGCCGACTGATCGTGTTGCAGGAAGGCGAAATCCTGGTCGAGACCGGCCACAACGATGCGCGGCCATTCTATGTGCAAACCCGCGACGGCAGCCTGCGGGCGCTGGGTACGCGGTTTATCGTCAGGCGCGAAGACGACGCTACGCGCTTGAGCGTGCTGCAATCGGCCGTGGCCGCCCAGCCCGAAGCGCTGAATCAGGAACAGATCTTCAAGGAAGGCCAGCAAGTGCTGATGCGCAGCGATGGTCTCGGCCCTGCACTTGCCGTCACCCCCGCCACCGACGCCTGGACTCGCGGCATGCTGGTGGTCGATAACGCGCGCCTGGGCGATGTGGTTGCGGAGCTCAGCCGTTACCGCACCGGTTACCTGGGGGTGGATAAAAACATCGCTGACCTGCGCATCACTGGCAGCTTCCCGCTGCACGACACCACGCTGGCGCTCAACGCGCTGCTGCCGACGCTGCCGGTGCAGATCGAGCAGCACACGCCGTGGTGGGTGACCGTGATCGGCAAGGCACCCGCGGCCAAATAAAAAATATTTTCATCCTGCCCTATCACTTTTCGATTCTCGTTCGGCACCTAGGCAATTGCGAAATATTTCCATTCAGGAGCCGCCCTATGTCCCGCACGCTAGACACCTTGTTGCGCCCCAGCCTGTTAGCCGTGGCGATTGCCCTCAGCGCCCCGCTGGCCAGCACTTCGCTGATCGCCGCGGAACAGGCGTCCAGCGTGCGCACCTACAATCTGCCGGCGGCCCCCCTGGCCACCACCCTGAACCAGATCGCCAGCCAGGGCGGCCTGGCGCTGACCCTCAGCCCGGCCTTGGCGTCGGGCAAGACCTCGGCGCCGGTCAAGGGCCAGTTCGATGCTCCGGGCGCGCTGCGTGAAGCACTGCGTGGCACGGGGTTGCAGCTTGAGCAGAGTACGGCGGGGACCTACACCCTGGTGGCGATTCCAGAAGGCGTCGTGGCGTTGCCGACCACCAATATCACCGGCCAGGACAGCTATGAAAGCGCCTGGGGCCCGGTCGACGGCTACTTGGCCAAACGCACCGCCGCAGGCACCAAGACCGACACCGCACTGGTCGAGGCGCCACGTTCGATCTCGGTCGCCACCCGCGAGCAGATGCAAGACCGCAACGTGCAGAACCTGGATGACGCGGTGAAATACATGCCGGGCATCGTGTCCGCCAGCTACGGCAGCGACACCCGCTACGACTGGATGCGTGTACGTGGCTTCGAACCCACCCAGTTCCTCGACGGCCTGCCGCTGCCACGTGGCGTCTACGCCAACCCGAAAGCCGAGACCTGGAACCTCGACCGCCTCGCCCTGCTGCGCGGCCCGGCCTCCTCGGTATACGGCCAGACCCCGCCGGGCGGCCTGTTGGACATGGTCAGCCGCCGTCCCAGCGAGGAGTCAAGCAACGCCGTCCAGGTGCAATACGGCAGCGATAACTACCGTCAGATCAACTTTTCCAGCACCGGCAAGATCGACGATGACGGCCAGTTCCTCTACGGCCTCAGCGGCGTGGTGCGCGATGCCGGCACCCAGGTCGACCACATCGACAACAAGCGCTACAACCTTGCGCCGAGCCTGACGTGGAACATCGATCCGGATACCAAACTGACCTTCCTGTCGCAGTTCACACGTGACGATACGGGCACGACCAGCCAGTTCATGCCGATCCAGGGCACTAAGATCAAGTCGCCGCTGGGTGACGTTTCCCACCACAAGAACCTGGGCGACCCGGACTACGAGTTCTACGACCGCACCTACTACGCGCTGGGCTATGCGTTCGAACACCGTTTCAACGACACCTGGCAGTTCAAGCAGAACCTGCGCTACACCAAGTCGGAACTGGACTTCCGGCAGTTGACCGTGGGCTCCTATGCATTTTCCCCGGCAAATGCCGCGGGCGATATCAGCCGCTCGACCACCAACGTCAACGAAAGCATTGGCCAGTTCGCGGTGGATAACAATTTCCAGGCGGATTTCGCCACGGGCGACGTTATCCACACCCTGTTGCTCGGCCTGGATCACCAACGCACCGACACGTCCTACCGTGCGATTTACGGAACCGCGTCAAACATCAACATCTTCAACCCGATCAACACCACGCCGACGCTGCGCCCAACCGGCGTGCGACCTTTCTACGACTACAACCAGAAAACCGTGCAAACCGGCCTCTACGTGCAGGACCAGATGGCCTTGGACAAATGGCGCCTGACCCTGGGCGGGCGTGAAGACTGGGTGCATCAGGGCACCACGTACTTCAACGATAACGACGCGACCAACACCGACCGCATCAAGCATTTCAGCGGCAACGCGGCGCTGAGCTACGTGTTCGACTCGGGCTTCGTACCGTACTTGTCCTACGCCGAGTCCTTCCAGCCGGCGAGCAACGCCGATACCAATGCCACCAAGACCTTCAAACCGACGGAAGGCAAGCAGTGGGAAATGGGCGTCAAGTATCAGCCGCCCGGCTCCAACACTTTGCTGAGCGCAGCGGTGTACGACCTGACCCAGAAAAACGTGCAGGTCACGACGCTCGGCGCAGGGGGCCAGCAAATCAACAGCCAGACCGGCGAAGTGAAGGTCAAGGGCCTGGAGCTGGAAGCCGTGTCTGACGTGACCGAGAACCTCAAAGTCATCGCCGCCTACACCTTGGCCAAATCCGAGGTGCAAAAGGGCATCTACAAAGGCAACCGCCTAACGTTGATGCCTAACCAGCAAGCCTCGCTGTGGACTGACTACACGTGGCACACTGGCCCGCTCGATGGCTTCGGCATCGGCTTCGGCGCGCGCTACACCGGCAACACCTACGGCGACCAGGCCAACACCTGGCTCGGCAAGGCCAACGCCTATACCGTGTTCGACGGTTCGGTGCATTACGACCTGGGCCGCCTGGACAACAGCCTCAAAGGCGCATCGGTCAAGTTGAATGCCACCAACCTGTTCAACAAGGACTACCTGTCGACCTGCGATGGCAACTACTGCTACTTCGGCGACCAACGCAGCGTCGTCGCCAGCGCCACCTACCAGTGGTAATCGGCTGAGTTAACCCCAGGCCGCCCCCGTGGGCGGCTTTGGTGTGTCTGAAGGTTGAAAAAATGAAAAGCAAAACCATCCGCCGCTGGTCCTTCATCCACACTTGGACCAGCCTGATCTGCACGGTATTCCTGCTGCTGCTCGCGCTCACTGGCCTGCCGTTGGTGTTTCACCATGAGATCGATCATCTGCTGGGCAACGAGCCGGAACTGGCGCAAATGGCTGCTGACACGCCGCAGCTCAACCTCGAACAACTCGTCAGCGCCGCCCAGGCCCATCGCCCCGGCGATGCCCTGCAATACTTGGCCTGGGACGAGGATGACAAGAACGGCGTGATCGCGATCATGGCCGCCACCGCTGGCACCGAGCCCAACGCGTCCCACACCTTCATGCTTGATGCGCGCACCGGTGAAGCCGTGGAAACCCCGGCGGCCAACGGTGGATTCACCTTGTTTCTGCTGCGCCTGCACGTGGACATGTTCGCCGGCCTGCCGGGCAAGTTGCTGCTGGCGTTCATGGGCATTCTGTTTGTGCTGGCGATTATCTCGGGCACGGTGCTGTACCTGCCGTTCATGCGTCGCCTGAAGTTCGCCACGGTGCGCCAGGACAAATCCACGCGCCTGCGCTGGCTCGACCTGCATAACCTGATCGGCGTGGTCACCCTGACCTGGGCCCTAGTGGTGGGCGTGACCGGCGTGATCAGCGCCTGCGCCGACCTGATCATCGCCGCCTGGCGCCAGGACAGCCTCAGCGCCATGATCGAGCCCTACAAAAACGCCCCGCCGCTGACCCAGCGCGCACCGGCTACCGAACTGCTGACCATCGCCGCCAAGGCCGCCCCCGGCATGGAGCCGGACTTCATCGCCTTCCCCGGCACGCGCTTTTCCAGCGAGCACCACTACGCCGTGTTCATGAAGGGCAGCACCCACCTGACCTCGCACCTGCTCACGCCGGTGCTGATCGACGCCAGCACCCTCGCTGTCACCGCCATCGCCAAACGGCCGTGGTACATGGACGCCATGGGCATGTCCCAGCCGCTGCACTTCGGTGACTACGGCGGCATGCCGATGAAAGTCCTTTGGGCAGCGCTGGATGTGCTGACCATCATCGTGCTGGTCAGTGGGATTTACTTGTGGATGGTGCGGCGCAAGGCGGGCAAGGCATGAAGCCGCGTCAATCGAACTTCTGGAAAGTGTTTGGTATCCCGCTGGGGATCGGCCTGCTCAGCGCGGCCGGGTTGTTTGCGGCGTTGCTGGGGGACGGGCTGTGGGATTCGCTCAGTTGGGTCGGCTTGGGCATTCCCGCTGCAATTGGCACTTGGGCCTTGCTCAAGCGGTGAGATAGATTAGCCCGGCCCTTTCTTGAGGAATGCCCATGTCCGCTCCCAGCATGACCTTGTTCCACAACCCCGCTTCCCCCTTCGTGCGTAAGGTGCGCGTGCTGCTGGCTGAAACCGGCCAGCAGGACCGCGTCGCGCTGCACGGCTGCATGCCGATCCCGGTCAACCCGGATGCGCAGGTGGTGCAAGGCAACCCCGTGGGCAAGATCCCGGCCCTGCGCCTGGCCGATGGCACGGTATTGCACGACAGCCGGGTGATCCTCGATTACTTCGACCACCAGCACGTCGGTAACCCACTGATTCCCCGCGACGGCTCGGCCCGCTGGCGCCGCCTGACACTGGCCTCGATGGCCGACGGCATCATGGATGCCGCCGTGTTGGTGCGCTACGAAACGGCCCTGCGTCCAGCCGAAAAGCATTGGGACCAGTGGCTCGATGAGCAGCGCAACAAGATCCGTCGCAGCCTCTCTGAATTGGAGGCGGATGCGATTGCCGAACTGACCAGCCACTTCGACATCGCCGCGATCAGCGTGGCCTGCGCCTTGGGTTACCTCGACTTCCGCCATCCGGACATGCAATGGCGCCTGGATAACCCGCAGCTTGCCGCCTGGTATGCCGAGGTCAGCCAGCGGCCTTCGATGCAACAGACCCAACCCCCGGTGTAAGATTTTACTGTGGCGAGGGAGCTTGCTCCCGTTGGACTGCGTAGCAGGCCCATTCTTTGGGGCCGCTTCGCGCCCCAGCGGGAGCAAGCTCCCTCGCCACAGAAAATAGCTGATTAATCCGTAGCACCAATTTTGCCCGCTCCAGCCTATCCTCCCGCAACCCGATCATTGCACCGCCTCCAGGTCAAACTCCAAAGGCTCAACCGCCTTGCGCTTGCCCACGCCATACCAATCCAACTTGCGTGTCAGCACCATCACCGTGCCCAGCAGGCCGAACAGCAGCAACGAGCCCATCAGCAACGCGTAATCCTCGGCACTCAACAGCCCGTACAACAAGCCATACAACGCCGCCAACCCCGCTGAAAACCCCAGCCCGTGAGCGACGCTGCGCAGCACGTGGCACACATAGAAGCCAATCAACAACACACAGGCGCTGGCAGAGATGAGGTAAGCCAGGGCGAACCCGATGTGCTCGGACAACGACAGCAACAACAGGTAGAACAACGCCAGCGCAAACCCCACCAACGCGTATTGGATTGGATGCACCGCCAGGCTCTTGAGCACTTCGAACAGGAAGAAGCCGGCGAAGGTCAGGGCGATGAACAGCAGCGCGTATTTGATCGCACGATCGCTCTTGAGGTACTGGTCCACCGGGTCGATGAAGTTCACGCCGAAGCTGCGGTTGTTGAAGTCTTCACAGCCCTGCTTGTCCAGACAGGTTTGCAGGGCTTGTTCAAGGTTGGTGGAGAAGAACGAGGTCTGCCAATTAGCGGTAAAACCCTTATCGGTAATCTCACGTTGTGCCGGCAGGAAATTGCCGATGAAGCTGGGATGTGGCCAGTTGGAAGCGAGTGACACCTGGCTGGTCTTGCCCACCGGCACCACTTGCAGTTGCTCGGTGCCTTGCAGGCGCAGGTCGAAGGCGAAGTCCACGACGTTGGGCTTTTTGCTGTCGTGCTCCGGCAGTGTCACGTGCACGCCCTCACCCAGCCAGTCCACCTGGGAGCCGGGCTCGAACTCCAGTTGCTGGCTGCCCAGCTCCAGTTTCAGCGCGTTCTCGATGCCGCGAATATCGCTGATGCCCACCGCCAGAAATGCCGGCTCAAAACGGTAATCGGTAAAATTCTCCGTAATGCCCAATTGCGCAGGCAGCTCGAAACGCCCGCTGATGCGGTTGTCGGCATGGAACAGCCGCGCCTGGTAGATGCCCCGCGCACGCAGTTCGGTTTGCACTTTGCCGTCGAGTTCAAATCGATCCGGCAGGAAATACAGACGACCGCGCTCTTCCCGGGTGACTTCGTAGCGTTTATTGAGCTTTTCATTGAGCTTCCACTCGCGCACGGTCTTGCGATAAGGCACCACCATCACCGGGCCGGTGAGGCGCTGGCTGTAGCTGGAGCTACGGGCAATGTCATCCAACACCTGATCACGCGTGAACTGGCGGTCGGCGATGATGCCGTTGATCATCAGCAATGGAATCAGCAATACCAGCATCAGCAGCGCAATCGCGCCAAGTTTGAAAAGCAGGCTGCGGTTCATGGGTCTCTCCCTGTTTTGATGGGGAGAGTCTGGGCAGCCCGTGTGGGCGATTTATGTGGGCAATGTGGAGACTGTGTGGAGATGCAGTACCACCTGCACGCCGCCGTCGACATTGCCGATCTGCAATGCGCCGCCGTGCAATTTCATCACTTCCTCGACAAAGTTGAGGCCCAGCCCCGTGCTTTTGCGCCCACTGGCCGGGCGTGGCAGCGAGTAGAAACGCTCGCTCAGGCGCGGCAGGGCGTAGTCGGGAATCGGTGCGGCCTGGTTGAACAGGCTGACTTGCACGTCGTTGTGTCGCGTCTGTGCGCTGAACTTCAACAGGCCGCCGGGCGGTGTGAAGTCCAAGGCGTTATCCAGCAGGTTGCCCAGAGCCTGACGCAGCAGGAAGGGTTCACCGTACACCTTCACATCCGCCGCAATCGACTGCTCGACCTGCAACCCGGCGCCTTCAATCCGCGCGCACTGAGCCTTGAGCACTTCATCGACCATCGCCGCCAGCGGGATACTCGCCTGCTCTTCCAGGCCCTGACGCTGTTCGACCTGCGCCAGGTTCAGCAGGCGCTCGATCAGCTGCTGCAGACGCGCGCTTTCGCTGTCGATGTTGCTGACGAAGCGCTGCTGTTGCTCGCGGGTCATCTCACCCTGCAACAGCTCCGCCGCACCGCGGATCGCGGCCAATGGGCTCTTCAATTCGTGGGTCAGGGTGTGTACGTAATGTTCGACGTAGGCCTTGCCTTCCAACTGCGTGCGCATGTGCTCGACGGCGGTGGACAGCTGCTTGAGTTCACCGCCACGGTAATGGGGCAGCTCGGCACGCCGCCCCTCGCTGACGGCTTCGGCGTAGGCGGTCAGACGGCGCAGCGCCACGCTCAGCCACCAAGACAGCAGTGCGCCCAGCAGCAGGCCCAGAATCACCAGGCCCGCGCCGTACCACAGCAGGCGGCGCTCGGTGCGGTCGACATAAGGCTGCAATGAACTGTTCGGCTTGGCCACGGTGACCACGCCGATGATCTGGCCATTGTCACGGATCGGCGCGCCCACGTGCATCACCGACGAGGCGGGGTCATCCAGTTCGCTACGGGTAGAGCGCGCGCCATACTCGCCACGCAGGGTCAGGTAGACGTCGTTCCACTTCGAATAGTCTTGCCCCACCGCTTCGCCCGTAGAGTCGAGCAACACGGTGCCCTTGGCATCGGTTACGTAGATACGGTGGTTGACCTGGTTCTTCGGCAAGCCCCAGATGGTCGCGCCCGGCTGGCGGTTGCCATAGGCCTTGAGCAGCTCCGGCCAGTGGCTCTGGCCGAGAGTGCCGTTCTTTACGTCACTGCGCACGATCTCGGCCAACAGGTTGGCGGTATCCACCAGGGTTTCTTCGGTGGACTGGCGCACGCCAGGGCGGATTTCCTTCATCACGGTGCTAAGCACGAAGTAGCCAGTCAGGCCGACAAACAGCGCATACACCAGGAAAATCCGCAGCCCCAGGCGCATCAGCTGTTGCTCGGGCTGTAGCTGTAGCCGAGGCCACGATGGGTCTGGATCGGCTCGGCATCGGCAGCCACGCTGCGCAATTTGCTGCGCAGGCTTTTGATATGGCTGTCGATATTGCGCTCGTAACCCGCATCCGCCGCCACGCCCACCGCGTCCAACAGTTGCTCGCGGCTGAACACACGCTCGGGCTGTTCCAGCAGGCTTTGCAGCAGGCGAAATTCATGGCGTGTAAGGCTCAACGGCTGGCCGCGATAGCTGATCTGCATGCGCTCCAGATCCACCTGGAACACGGCCGGCGCAGCACCTGGGCCAATGCGTTTCAGGATCGCCCGGACCCGCGCCGTCACCTCCCGTGGGCTAAAGGGCTTGACCACATAATCGTCGGCGCCGATCTCCAGCCCCACCACGCGGTCGATCTCGCCATCCCGCGCGCTGAGAAACATGACAGGCACTTCGCTGAACCGTCGCAGTTGCTTGCAGGTTTCAAAACCTGTGATATCCGGCAGGCCGATGTCGAGGATGATCAGGTCGGCGGGGGTCTGGCGCTGATGCTCCAGCGCCGCCTGGCCGAGGGTCAGCCAGGTGGTGGTGAAGCCCTCGCCTTGCAGGGCGAAGATCAGCGTGTCGGCAATCGCCGCTTCGTCTTCGACAATCAGAATATGCGGCATGTGGGTCCGTCAGCAGTCCGGTTTGTCGGCAGTGTAACGACGGGCCGGGTTTACTGCAGCGCCAAATTCACGCAGAGCCTTGGCGCCGATCAGCAACGGGTAGTTGAAGCTGCTGCGGTCGGTGAGGTTGACCTCGACGGTGCGCTTGACGTCGCCCAGGCACATTTCCAGGTCGATCACCGGGCGCTTGGCCACGGTGGCTTCGTCTTTGTCGTCGTCTTCGTCGGCGCGGCTCTTGATCTTGCTGATGCGCGACACCTTGTGTTCGTAGACTTTGTTGGAGGCGTCTTTGCCGCCGAGGCGGAAGCGCACCCAATCGTCGCCGTCACGGGTGAAGGTCTCGATGTCGCGGGCCGACAGCGAAGCCGTCAGCGCGCCGGTGTCCATCTTGGCCTTGAAGGTTTCGCCGATCTCCGGCAACTGGATGTATTCGTAGCGACCGTAGAGGGTCGGTTCGGCGGCCATGACCGGCAGGGCAGCCAGGGCGAGAGAGGCAAGGAGCAGTTTCACGAAGTGATTTCCTCGGAAAGAAGTAGGCGGATTCTAGACCGC
The DNA here is from genome assembly GCF_000510895.2 of Pseudomonas sp. FH1. Classification (NCBI taxonomy): domain Bacteria; kingdom Pseudomonadati; phylum Pseudomonadota; class Gammaproteobacteria; order Pseudomonadales; family Pseudomonadaceae; genus Pseudomonas; species Pseudomonas sp. FH1. Next base: position 70,284 of record NZ_AOHM01000025.1, on the reverse strand, counting down.
AAAGGCAGCACTTAGTTAGCTCGCCCCAGCATAACCGGCACATTGTGAAACATTCGTCCGGCGAATTGGCATTTGGCCTCTAGACTCAAGCTGCTTATCATGGCCCGCCCACAGGATTTCAAGAGTTACTTATGCGCCGCCTGCTCACCGGCTGTTTTGTCTCCTTGCTACTGCTGCTCAACACCCTGATCCTGATCGGGCCGTTGATGGTGTTTGCCCTGCTCAAGCTGGTGGCCCCTGGGCGCTCGCGTGACTACATGTCCTGGGCGGTGATGTGGATCGCCGAGACCTGGGCCGAGATCGACAAGCTGATTTTCGCCCTGTGCATCCCGACCCAATGGGATATTCGCGGCGGCGAAGACCTGCGGGGCGATACGTCCTACCTGGTGATCAGCAACCACCAATCCTGGGTGGATATCCCGGCGCTGATCCAGGCGCTGAACCGCCGCACGCCGTTCTTCAAATTCTTCCTGAAAAAAGAGCTGATCTGGGTGCCCTTCCTCGGCCTGGCCTGGTGGGCGTTGGATTACCCCTTCATGAAGCGCTACAGCAAGGCCTTCCTGGCCAAGCACCCGGAACTCGCCGGGCAGGACTTGAAGATCACCAAGGAGGCCTGCGAGCTGTTCAAGCGCCAGCCGGTGACGGTGGTCAATTATCTGGAAGGCACGCGGTTCAACGAAACCAAGCGCAAGCAGCAGGGCTCACCCTTCACTCGCTTGCTCAAGCCCAAGGCGGGCGGCGTGGCGTTTGTATTAGCGGCGATGGGTGAACAACTGGATGCCGTGCTCGACGTGACCGTGGTCTATCCACAGCACAGGATTCCGGGGTTCTGGGATTTGATCAGTGGCGCGGTGCCCAAGGTGATCATTGATATCCGCACCCGCGAACTGGATCCGGCATTGTGGCAAGGGGATTACGAGAATGATCCGGCGTTTCGCCAGACCATCCAGAACTGGGTGAACCAACTCTGGATGGAGAAGGACGCGCGCATCGATCAACTGCGCGCGGAGCGCTCTTAACTACCAGTGCCCCAGGCCTGGGCCAGCTTGCCCAGCACCGAGCTGCTGGCACCCTGGCCGCCCAGGTATTGCAGGATGACCGGGGCAAACTGGCCCACCATGCCGCTGTCCATGCCCAAGGCGCTGAAGGCGGTGTTCAGGTCGTTGGTGCTTTTCACATTACCCAACAGGCCATCCAGGCCGCTGGTCTTGCTGCCGCCGGTCTGGCCGAGCATCCCGCTCAAGGCGCCGAGGCTGCCCAACGCGTTGTTGCCCGACAACTGGTCGAGGCCCGGCACGCTGTTGCCCAACTGCGAATAATCGTTGCCGCTCAGCTTGTTCTTGGCCAGGCCGAGCATGGCGCCTGTACCGCCGACCGCTTGTTCGGGGGTGATGTTCAGTTGCGAGGTCAGTGCGCTTAACAGGCCGGCCGTCTCGGAAGACGGGGCGGCAGCGGCTGCCTTGTTATTGCCACCCTGCATGCCGGAAATCGCATTGGCTGCGTCGCCAAGGCTGAAGCCTGCAGCGAACACCGGGGCGGCTGCCAGGGTCATCAGGCAGGAAAGGGCGAAACCGCGTGAAATCTTCATCGAAACAACCTCTGGGTGTAAGAGCTAAAAGCAGGCGTTTGACTGACAGTCCGGAACGATTGTTCCCACACCAAGGTTAGTTCAGATTTTTCTGCATCCGAATGGCCTCGGCCCGCGTATAGCCTGCATACGCCGCTCGGAGTTGGATGGAATGAATGCCCAGGCTGAACTACCCTCCGCTTACCGCGTGCCGTCCCGTCACCCTCGAACGAGGGTCTGGAGAAGCCCTATTAGCGCCGATGATGCTGACCCCTTGCGCCCTTTGCTGGCGCAATGTGCCCTGGGTAACCGCCAAGCGTTCGAAACCCTCTACCGCAGCGTTTCGCCGCGCCTGCACGGTGTGGCCCTGCGCTTCATGGGCCGCACGGACCTGGCCGAAGAAGTGCTGCAGGAAGCCTTCGTACGCATCTGGTACAACGCTTCGCGCTACGAGGCGCACCTGGCGGCGCCGATGACCTGGATGGTCAACATCACCCGCAACCTGGCCATCGACCAGTTGCGCAAACACCGCGAACAGCCGCTGGCCGATGGTCAGCAAGACGCCTTGATCGATGACGCCCCCAGCGCCCACGACCAACTCGACCATGAACGCCAAGCCCATGCCCTGAACCGCTGCCTGGACACCCTCGACGGCATGCAACGCCGGTCGATCAGCGTGGCGTACTTCCAGGGCCTGTCGTGCTCGGAGCTGGCCACGCAGTTGGCAGCGCCCCTGGGTTCGGTCAAATCCTGGATCCGCCGCGGCATGGAACGCCTGCGCAGGTGCCTTGAATCATGAACTACCAGACCACCGCCCTACGCCGCGCCCTGGCCGCCGACTACGCCATCGGGCTGATGCCCGCTACCGCGCGTCGGCGCTTTGATGCGCTGTTGCTGGAGGATGCCGCGCTGCGCGTGGAACTCGGCCATTGGCAGGACGCGCTCGCCAGCCTGACCGGTGCCCTGCCTGAGCGACCCGTTCCGGAACACGTGTGGGCAGGCATCAAGGCACGCATCGAGCCGCAGGTGCTACATGTGCCGACGAAGCAAGCGTTCTGGAAAAACCTCCGCGTCCTGGCCGCCGCCTGCGCAGTGGTCGTCGCCGTCACCGTCGGTGTGCTGTACCAACGCGACACAGGGGTGGCGTACAACGCCACCCTGGTCAACGCCAACCAACAACCCGCGCTGCAGATCAGCGCGTTCGCCGACCACCTGCAAGTGGAACCCCTGACACTGGCCGCGATAGCACCGACGTTGAGCCTGGAACTGTGGGCGATTGCGCCGGGTGGCAAACCCATCTCACTGGGCTTGCTGCCCGCCGCAGGCAAAGGCCGGATTCAACTGAGCGAGACACAGCGTGCGTTACTCAGCGCGCCGCTGACCCTGGCCGTGAGCCTGGAGCCGCACGGCGGCTCACCGACCGGCCAACCTACCGGACCGGTGCTGTATCAGGGCCAATTGGCATCACTTTGAGCTGAACCGGGGCCAGGAACCCATCGTGCAAACCAGGGTCCATGACAGGACTGAAAGCCTTGTCAGGAATAGCCCCATGAGCGCGACCCGCCCCCAAGTGATTGAGCAAAAGCCCCCATTCTGGAGCCGCCCACGTGTGTTTATCGGCGTCTGCATGGCCATCGTCGCCGGCCTCGGCGGCGCGCTCTACACCCAGGACAACGTCAAGTCCGCCGCCACGCTGGTGACCACTGCCCAGCAGCCGGCCGCGCAAATCAGGGCGCACAAGGATTACCTCGAAGTCGAACCGATCGCCACGGCGGCGCCTGAGCCGGATCGCAGCCTGGAACTGTGGGCCATGCCCGAAGGTGGTGCGCCGGTTTCACTGGGGCTATTGCCGGAAGATGGCAAAGGCATTATCGGACTCAACCCGCGCCAGCAGAAAAGCATCCGTAAGCCGGTAGAGTTGATGGTGAGTTCGGAGACCAAGGGTGGGTCGTTGAGCAAGCAGCCGACGGGGCCGACGGTTTATCAGGGGGCGTTGGCTGCTCGCTGAGTCGACGTCCCGCGTTGCTCGCCACGATGCATAGGAGCTAGATATAACTACCCCATCACGCCATCTTGCCTCAGGAAAAATGTCCCTCTCAACCATCATTTAACCGAGAGGCAACATGGAACTCTTTTCCACCTTATTCATTGAAACCTTCGCTGCAACCTTGCACGCCCTGAGCAACGGTCGAACCCTGGTTGCGCCGCAGGACTTCCCCGTAGAAAGGGCTTACACAAAATTCATTTTCAACCTGGAAAGCCGAGAGAATGAAGATGAGTTTGAAGTCGTCATCAAGGCAAAATTCATAGACTTTCGCGATGAGTGCAACCGCTACACACCGCCCTCCAGCAGCCTGATAAAGGCACCTGCGGGCTACTACTTCATCGACCGACCCGTTTCTGGACAAACCGCAATGGCCTGTGCGACCCGTACGTTGCGCGCGGAAGTCTTCGATATAGCCCTTCGCGACAATCGCTTCCCCTACAACAGTCATGCCCCGATCGTCATCCACGCGTTCCATGGGATACACGTTGAGTATGAGGTCATAGCCAAAACAGCCTCTGGCGCCACGGATAATTCCGACAGCTAACGTCCGCTAATCCGCAACCAGCGGTCCAGGTTATAGCGGAACCGAACGACTCTGACAGCCCACCCAAGGCAGCCTTCCCATTCAAAGGGAAGGCTCAGCCATAAAACAAGGAGCTGTAACGATCATGATCGGATTGATACCCAATTTTTATGCTGCCTTCAGCGCACTCAACCATTTACCAGCTCGCAGCCAAGCCCAGTCTTCACGGCCCCAAGCCACCGGCATCGACCAATGCCCCGCCCCCCGTGACATCCAATCCAAACTCTACACAGACCCTGACCTTCCAGCGCCCTATGGCGAGGGTTATCAATACACTGCCACCACCAACGGCAAGTCGTGGACAGGGCAAACGGCAGCCACCCAGGATGACTACCTGGCCCCGGAGTACGAGCTGAAGGCCGAGGCCATCAATGAACGCAACGGCAAGATTCATTGCGACTACGGCGGCAAGCGCCTGATCAAGAACGGTGAAGTGGCCGATCCCTATCTGCGACTCACGATCCTCAAATAACCCATAAAAAATGGCGACCTCCGGGGTCGCCATTTTTTTCAGCCTTGAGCCTTACGCCGCACTGAACAGCTTGTGCGGGTCGATCACAAACTTCTTCGGCACGCCCGCATCGAACTCGCCGTAGCCACGTGGCGCGTCATCCAGGCTGATCACCTGCACGCCGACGATTTCGGCAATGTTGATACGGTCCCACATGATCGCCTGCATCAGCGCGCGGTTGTACTTCATCACCGGGGTCTGGCCGGTGTGGAAGCTGTGGGATTTGGCCCAGCCCAAACCAAAGCGAATACTCAGGCTGCCCATTTTGGCGGCGGCATCCACGGCACCTGGATCTTCGGTGACGTACAGGCCCGGAATACCGATCTTGCCGGCCACGCGCACCACGCCCATCAGCGAGTTGAGCACCGTGGCCGGGGCTTCTGCTTTCACGCCTTCATGGCCGTGGCCACGGGCTTCGAAACCGACGGCGTCGACGGCGCAATCCACTTCCGGCTCGCCCAGCAACGCGGCGATCTGTTCGTGCAGTGGGGTATCGGTGGACAGGTCGGCCACTTCAAAACCCTGGGCCTTGGCGTGGGCCAGGCGGATCGGGTTGACGTCGCCAATGATCACCACCGCCGCGCCCAGCAGGCGTGCAGATGCGGCAGCAGCCAGGCCGACCGGGCCGGCACCTGCAATGTAGACGGTGCTACCTGGGCCAACGCCTGCAGTCACGGCGCCGTGGTAGCCGGTAGGCAGAATGTCGGAGAGGCACGTCAGGTCGCGGATTTTCTCCATGGCCTTGTCGCGGTCCGGCAGTTTCAGCAGGTTGAAGTCCGCGTACGGCACCAGCACATACTCGGCCTGGCCACCGGTCCAGTCGCCCATGTCGACATAGCCGTAGGCACCGCCGGCACGGGCGGGGTTGACGGTCAGGCATACACCGGTGTGTTGCTCTTTGCAGGAGCGGCAGCGACCGCACGCGACGTTGAACGGCACCGAAACCAGGTCGCCGATCTTCAGGTTTTCGACGTCGCTGCCCTTCTCGATCACTTCACCGGTAATTTCATGACCGAGCACCAGGCCGGTCTGGGCAGTGGTGCGGCCACGCACCATGTGTTGGTCGGAGCCGCAGATGTTGGTGGAAACCACGCGCAGGATGACGCCGTGCTCAATCTTCCTGCCACGGGGGTCCTGCATTTTGGGATAGTCGATTTTCTGTACTTCGACCTTGCCGTTGCCGAGATACACGACACCACGATTACCAGACATGCTTTCACCTCGCTGTTGTTTTTATGGAACTGCGTTGCCCGTTGGGTGGGCAGCGCGTTTAAGTGCTCGGGTACAGATGCTGTTTGTTGTCTTTGCAATCAGAGCACCACAGTCCGATTGGCGTTGAGAAACACCCGCCGCTCAATGTGATACCCCACCGCCCGGGCCAGTGTCAGCCCTTCAATATCCCGCCCCTTGGCAATCAAGTCCTCGGGATAGTGGCTGTGATCCACCACCTCCACGCCCTGGGCAATGATCGGGCCTTCATCCAGGTCGTTGTTGATGTAATGCGCCGTGGCGCCGACCAACTTCACGCCCTTGTTGTACGCCTGGTGATACGGCTTGGCGCCCTTGAAACCCGGCAACAATGAGTGGTGAATGTTGATGGCCTTGCCATCCAGCTTGCGGCACAGCTCCGGCGAGAGCACTTGCATGTAGCGCGCAAGGATCACCAGTTCCGCGCCGGTGTCTTCCACCACTTGCCACACCTGACGCTCCTGGGACGGTTTGTCGTTGGGGTCGAGGGGGAAATGGTAGTAGGGAATCTGGTGCCAGTCGGCCAAGGGCTTCAAATCAGGGTGGTTGGACACCACCGCGACCACGTCCATCGACAGTTGGCCGATGCGCTGGCGATACAGTAGATCGTTCAGGCAATGGTCGGCCTTGGAGACCATGATCACCACTTTTGGCCGGTAATTCGGCGCCGTCAGCTCGAAGATCATGCCGAAGGCTTCGCCGCGCGTGGCCAGGCCATCGCGGAAACCTTGTTCGTCAAAACCGTCGGGCTGGCGAAACTCCACGCGGATAAAGAACCGGCCCGAAAGCCGGTCATCGAACGAGTGGTGCTCAGTGACGTAGCAACCCTGTTCGAACAGATAGCGGGTGACCGCGTCCACCGTGCCGAGCACGCTGGGGCAGTCGGCGGTCAAAATCCATGTATCAGGTGCGCGGCTCATGGGGCATTCCTCAGGCTTGAACACTCAGGCCGAATTCGGCAGACGCATCCTGCAACCACAACCACCAGTAATCCGAGAAGCTGCGACGGATCAGCAATTCCCAGGTGTCTTCGGCCGTGTGACGGATCACTAGTTGCGACTTGGCGAACACCGTGCCCACCGCCTTGCCCACCGGGAAGTTGTTGGGGTGCACGTCGTAGCTGGTGGACTTCATCAGCACATCGCGCACGTTCGGGCCGCTCAGTTCAAGAATCTGCTGGCCGCCGCTGACGTTGACGATCTGGATATGCAGCTCACCCAGGGCGGCACGCAGGCTTTTCTCGGCGGCGAATTCTTCGCCGCTTGGCACGATGAGCAACCACTCATCCGGGCCGAGCCACTGCAAGCTGGTTTCGCCTTTGACGATCACGGTCAAGGCGCTCGGCAGTTCGATGCCCAGGGCCTTGTGTACGCCAGCGGCGAAGGCTGCATCATGGCCGTCGCCACGGATGGTCAGGTGGCCCAGAAGTTTCTTTTCGCGCACGGTCACGCCGGCGTTCTTGCGGCCCTTGCCGACCAGGCTGGCGAGGTCGGCATGATGCAGCGACGACTCGGCCTTGGCCCCGGTGGTTGGGCGTTGTTGGTACACATTGGCTGCTGTCATAAAGCACCTTTGAATGCTGCTTGGAATGCGGCCCCTGTGGGGCCGCAACTCGGTCCATCAGATGTTCTGGCGATCGCCTTTCGGGTCAAAGAACACCGAGGAAACAATCTCCGCCTCGATCACGCTGCCATCCGCCTGCGGCGAGAACACGCGCTCACCAATACGCTTCAAGCCGCCCTTCACCACGCCCATGGCGAACGAATAGCCTAGGGAGTTGTGCGCATAGCTTGAGGTCACGTGGCCGACCATCTTCATCGGAATCGTCTGCTTCGGATCGAACACCAACTGCGCGCCTTCCGGCAGCCATACATTCGGATCGATCGGCTTCAAGCCCACCAGTTGCTTACGCTCTTCGCGCACGCAGTCTTCACGGTTCATGCCGCGCCAGCCGATCCACGAGAACGGCTTGGTACGGCCGACGCACCAACCCATGTTCAGGTCGTCGGGGGTCATCGAGCCGTCAGTGTCCTGGCCGACGATGATGAAGCCCTTCTCCGCCCGCAGTACGTGCATGGTTTCGGTGCCGTACGGCGTCAGGTTGTACTTCTTGCCGGCGTCGACGATTTTTTCTAGCACGCCCATGGCGTAGTCGGCCTGCACGTTGACTTCGTACGACAGCTCACCGGTAAACGAGATCCGGAACACCCGAGCCGGTACGCCGGCGACCAAGCCTTCCTTCCAGGTCATGAACGGGAAGCCGTCCTTGTCCAGGTCGATATCAGTCACTTCCGCCAACAGCTTGCGGCTGTTGGGGCCGGACAGGGTCATGGTGGCCCAGTGGTCGGTGACCGAAGTGAAGTACACCTTGAGGTCTGGCCACTCGGTCTGCTGGTAGATTTCCAGCCACTGCAACACGCGAGCCGCGCCGCCGGTGGTGGTGGTCATCAGGAAGTGGTTGTCGGCGAGGCAGGCAGTCACACCGTCGTCGAAGACCATGCCGTCTTCCTTGCACATCAGGCCGTAGCGCGCCTTGCCCACATCGAGCTTGGTCCAGGCGTTGGAGTAGATGCGGTTGAGGAACTCGCGCGCGTCCGGGCCCTGGATGTCGATCTTGCCGAGGGTCGACGCATCCAGCAGGCCGACGCTGTCGCGCACGGCCAGGCATTCGCGTTTCACCGCGGCATGCAGGTCTTCACCGTTGCGTGGGAAGTACCACGGACGTTTCCACTGGCCGACGTCTTCAAACTCGGCGCCGTTCTTCACGTGCCAGGCTTGCAGCGCGGTGTAGCGCACCGGCTCGAAGATGTGCCCACAGTGACGACCGGCGACGGCGCCGAACGTGACCGGCGTGTAGTTCGGGCGGAACATGGTGGTGCCCATCTGCGGGATGGTCACGTTCAGCGAACGGGCGGCAATCGCCAGGCCGTTGACGTTGCCCAGCTTGCCCTGGTCGGTGCCGAAGCCCAGCGCGGTGTAGCGTTTGACGTGTTCGACCGACTCGAACCCTTCGCGGGTCGCCAGTTCGATGGCGGCGGCGGTCACGTCGTTTTGCAAGTCGACGAATTGCTTCGGCGCCCGTGCGGTTGGCTTGTCGTGCGGCACTTGGTAGATCGCCAGTGTCGGCTCTTCCAAGCGGCTCAAGGCTTTTGGCAGGGTGCCTTCCACCGGGGCAAAACCTGCTTCGCTGGCCGCGCGCACGCCGCCTTCAAAACCGTCAGCCAGGGAATCGCCGAGGCCATAGACGCCGTTGATGCCACCGACGCACACGCGTTTTTGCGGTGCTTCGCCCGGTACAAAACCGAGGATGTCTTCACGCCAGGTCGGCTTGCCGCCCAGATGCGAAGCCAAGTGAACCACCGGGCTGTAGCCGCCGGAGCTGGCCACCAGGTCGCAGTCCAGCCACTCGCCAGGGCTGGTGACTTTATGCGCTTTGACGTCAATTGCAGCCACGCGGGCAGCAGTCACGTGCTTGCTGCCACGGGCCTCGATCACGGCGCTGCCGGTGAGGATACGAATACCTTTGGCGCGGGCTTCTTCCACCAGCGCGCCGCGTGGGTTGTGGCGCACATCGGCCACAGCCACCACTTGCAGGCCGGCGTCGAGCCAGTCCAGCGCAACGCGATAGGCGTGATCGTTGTTGGTGGACAGCACCAGCTTCTTGCCCGGTGCCACGCCGTAGCGACGCACGTAGGTCGAAACCGCACCGGCCAGCATGTTGCCCGGCACGTCGTTGTTGCCGTACACCAGCGGGCGCTCACACGCACCGGTCGCCAGCACCACACGCTTGGCGCGCACACGGTGGATGCGTTGGCGCACCACACCAATCGGCGCACGGTCACCCAGGTGGTCGGTGAGGCGTTCGTGAATAGTCAGGAAGTTATGGTCGTGATAACCGTTGACGGTGGCGCGGGGCAGCAACACCACGTCTGGCAGGGCCTTCAATTCAGCAATGACACTGGCAATCCATTCCGCCGCCGGCTTGCCGTCGAGGCTTTCGCGCGAATCGAGCAGCGAACCGCCGAACTCTTCCTGCTCATCGGCGATGATCACGCGGGCACCGCTGCGTGCGGCGGCCAGTGCGGCGGCCAGACCCGCAGGGCCCGCGCCGACCACCAGCACGTCGCAGTGACGGTTGAAGTTGTCATAGGTGTCCGGATCGTTTTCGGTCGGCGAGCGACCAAGGCCAGCGGCCTTACGGATGTACTTCTCGTACGTCATCCAGAACGATTGCGGGTACATGAAGGTTTTGTAGTAGAAACCCGGCGGCATCAGCTTGCCACCGACCTTGCCAAGAATGCCCATCACGTCATTGTTGACGTTCGGCCAGCCGTTGGTGCTGGTGGCGACCAGGCCTTGGTACAGCGCCTGTTGCGTGGCGCGCACGTTAGGAATCTGGGTGGCTTCGGTGGCACCGATCTGCAGCACCGCGTTCGGCTCTTCGGCGCCCGCAGCAAAGATGCCGCGAGGGCGCGAGTACTTGAAGCTGCGGCCGATGATGTCGACGCCATTGGCCAGCAGGGCTGCGGCGAGCGTGTCGCCTTCAAAGCCTTTGTAGCTCTGGCCGTTGAAGCTGAAGGTCAGGACTTTATTACGGTCGATCCGGCCACCGTTGGACAGGCGATTGGTCTGGCTCATACCTTCTCTCCAGAGGCCTTGGCGGTGAATTGTGGCTTCTCACCGATCTTGTAGGTTTCAAGAATTTCGTAGGTCAGGGTGTCGCGGGTCGCGTTGAAGTACTGGCGGCAACCGGCGGCGTGGATCCACAGTTCGTGGTGCAGACCACGGGGGTTGTCGCGGAAGAACATGTAGTCGCCCCACTCTTCATCGGTGCAGGCGTTCGGGTCCAGCGGGCGCGGGATGTGCGCTTGGCCGGACGCGTGAAATTCCTCTTCGGAGCGCAGTTCGCCACAGTGAGGACAGAAGATATGCAACATAGGGAATTTCTCCTGTTAGTGGGCGACGGCCGCAGCGCCGTGTTCGTCGATCAACGCACCGTTGTGGAAACGGTCGATGGAGAAAGGTGCGGCCAACGGGTGCATTTCACCCTTGGCGAGGCTGGCGGCAAACACGTTGCCTGAGCCCGGAGTCGCTTTAAAACCACCGGTGCCCCAACCGCAGTTGAAGAACATGTTCGGCACTGGAGTCTTGGAGATGATCGGGCACGCATCCGGCGTGGTATCGACGATGCCGCCCCACTGACGGTTCATGCGCACGCGGGACAGCACCGGGAACATCTCGACGATGGCCTGGATGGTGTGTTCGATCACCGGGTACGAGCCGCGCTGGCCGTAGCCGTTGTAGCCGTCGATACCGGCGCCGATCACCAGGTCGCCCTTGTCGGATTGGCTGATGTAACCGTGTACGGCGTTGGACATGATCACGCTGTCGATAATCGGCTTGATCGGCTCCGACACCAACGCTTGCAGCGGGTGGGATTCGATCGGCAGGCGAAAGCCCGCCAGCGAGGCCATGTGCCCGGAGTTACCGGCGGTGACCACACCGACGCGCTTGGCGCCGATAAAGCCTTTATTGGTCTCCACACCGATGCACACACCGTTTTCCTTGCGAAAGCCGATCACTTCGGTCTGCTGGATCAAATCCACGCCCAGTGCGTCGGCGGCGCGGGCAAAGCCCCAGGCCACGGCATCGTGACGGGCCACGCCGCCGCGCCGTTGCACGGTGGCGCCGAGCACCGGATAGCGGGTGTTCTTGGAGCAGTCGAGGTACGGGATCTCATCGGCCACTTGCTTGGCGTTGAGCAGTTCGCCGTCCACGCCATTGAGGCGGTTGGCACTCACGCGGCGCTCGGAATCACGGATGTCTTGCAGGGTGTGGCACAGGTTGTAGACGCCACGTTGGGAGAACATCACGTTGTAGTTCAGGTCCTGGGACAGGCCTTCCCACAGCTTCATTGCGTGTTCGTACAGATGCGCCGACTCGTCCCACAGGTAGTTGGAACGCACGATGGTGGTGTTGCGCGCGGTGTTACCGCCGCCCAGCCAGCCTTTCTCGACCACGGCCACGTTGGTGATGCCGTGCTCCTTGGCCAGGTAGTAGGCGGTCGCCAGACCATGCCCGCCGCCGCCGACGATGACCACGTCGTAGACCTTTTTAGGGGTCGGGGTGCGCCACATCTTCTGCCAGTTTTCGTGGTGGCTGAGTGAGTGCTTGAAGAGGCCGAAGCCCGAGTAGCGTTGCATAGTCATTACTCCAAAACCGCGCTCAGCGATAAACCGGGAAATCAGCGCACAGGGCAGACACGTGCTTGGCCACGTTGGCCTCAACGTCGGCGTCGCCGAGGTTGTCGAGGATGTCGCAGATCCAGCCAGCCAGTTCGATGCACTGCGGCACTTTAAAACCACGCGTGGTCACTGCCGGGGTGCCGATGCGCAGGCCCGAAGTCACGAACGGCGACTGCGGGTCATTCGGCACCGCGTTCTTGTTGACGGTGATGTGGGCGCGACCGAGGGCAGCATCCGCCTCTTTGCCGGTAAGGCCCTGACGGATCAGGCTGACCAGGAACAGGTGGTTATCGGTGCCGCCGGACACGACATCGTAGCCGCGCTTGATAAACACCTCGGCCATGGCCTGGGCGTTGTCGATCACTTGTTGCTGATAGGCCTTGAAGCCTGGCTCCAGCGCTTCCTTGAAGCACACGGCCTTGCCGGCGATGACGTGCATCAGCGGGCCGCCCTGGGCGCCAGGGAATACGGCGGCGTTGAGTTTCTTTTCAATCTCTTCGTTGGACTTGGCCAGGATCAGACCGCCCCGTGGACCACGCAGGGTCTTGTGGGTGGTGGTGGTGACCACGTCGGCGTACGGCAGCGGGTTCGGGTACAGGCCAGCGGCAACCAGGCCGGCGACGTGGGCCATGTCGACGAACAACAGCGCGCCCACTTTGTCGGCGATCTGACGGAAACGTGGGAAATCCAGAGTCTTGGAGTAGGCGGAAAAACCGGCCACGACCATTTTCGGCTTGTGCTCGACGGCCAAGCGCTCGACTTCGTCGTAGTCGATCAGGCCGGTGTCAGTGTTGATACCGTACTGCACCGCGTTGTACAGCTTGCCCGAGGAAGACACTTTGGCGCCGTGGGTCAGGTGACCGCCATGGGCCAGGCTCATGCCCAGGATGGTGTCGCCCGCATTGATCAGAGCCAGGTACACCGCGCTGTTGGCGGACGAACCGGAGTGTGGCTGCACGTTGGCGTAATCGGCGCCGAACAGTTGCTTGGCGCGTTCGATGGCCAGGGCCTCGACTTTATCCACGTGCTCGCAGCCACCGTAGTAGCGCTTGCCCGGGTAGCCTTCGGCGTATTTGTTGGTGAGGCCGCTGCCTTGGGCTTCCATTACGCGTTTGCTGGTGTAGTTCTCTGACGCGATCAGCTCGATATGATCTTCCTGGCGCTGCTCCTCGGCATTCATGGCCGCCAGCAGTGCGTCGTCATATCCCTGGATCTGGTCTTGTTTGCTGAACATCGCGTCTCTCCCAGCCTTTCGTATTGTTGAGGCCCGGTGCAGGGCCCTTTGATGCGATGGTAGGGCTGGCGTCAGCAGGTCAAATGCCTACGCACGCCACGCAAAGGTGCGTTTACGACATGGAATGAATTCAGCGACTCAGGCAAGGCTGTGGCGCAAAGCCAGCAGTAGCAGGAAATGCGCGGGATAGAGGGCATACGCCCAGCGGCGCATGGCCGGTGGCGAGGCGTTTTGAGCGTGTCGCAAGAGGACCAGGCCAAGCATTGGCGCAATCAGGCAAGCGGCCAATCCGACCAACGCTACGGGGGTGCCGCTATTGAGCAGAACCTGCCATTGATTGGCCGCCACACAGACCAGGCCCGGCAATACACTGAAATACCAGGGGCGACGGAATACCAGCAGCGTCGCCAGTGGCAGTAATACGCCGAAAAAACCGAACATCAGCTGTGTGGAAAACACGGCGGCAATCGTGAGGGCAATCAGCGCCAATCCTCGATCAAAATGCGCCTTCTGCCGCCATCCTCGGGCAACCAGCAGCCCCAGCGCCAAGGTCGGCAGGACGTTCAACGTATCGGCATCGTCGATAAACAGTCGGTACGGCACTTCGCTGATCACGCTGAACAGTAACAGCCAGCCCAGGTAGCGCCATTGACCTGTCACAGGCGCGCCCCTGACCCGGTGCAGATTCGCCGCAATCGCCAGGCAAAACCACGGGAACGCCAGGCGCCCCGGCACGTACAGGCCGTCCAGACTCAAACCGACATAGCGTAGGTGATCGAGCACCATGCTCAACAGTGCCAGCCACTTGAGCAGATCCAAAGCGCCATCACGGACACGTCCGACAGGCAGGGTTCCAGTACCGTGCATAATTCCCCAGTGACTTTGCATTTACAGTGCGTGCGCACCCGCAACAATCTTGGTTACAGTGCGCACCAACATCGACCACAGGAATGGGCCATGACCGACAAGAGCCAACAATTCGCCAGTGACAACTATTCGGGCATCTGCCCGGAAGCCTGGGCCGCCATGGAACAAGCCAACCAAGGCCATCAGCGCGCCTACGGCGATGATGAATGGACCCACCGCGCCGCCGACGGTTTCCGCAACTTGTTCGAAACCGACTGCGAAGTGTTCTTCGCCTTCAACGGCACCGCCGCCAACTCCCTTGCGCTGTCGTCCTTGTGCCAGAGCTACCATAGCGTGATTTGCTCGGAAACTGCCCACGTCGAAACCGACGAATGCGGCGCGCCGGAGTTTTTCTCCAACGGTTCCAAGCTGCTCACCGCTCGCACCGAAAACGGTAAGCTGACCCCGGAGTCGATCCGCGAGATCGCCCTCAAGCGCCAGGACATTCACTACCCCAAGCCGCGCGTGGTCACCCTGACCCAGGCCACTGAAGTCGGCAGCGTGTACACCCCGGATGAAATCCGCGCCATCAGCGCCACCTGCAAAGAGTTGGGCCTGAACCTGCACATGGACGGCGCGCGCTTCTCCAACGCCTGCGCGTTCCTCGGCTGCTCACCGGCGGATCTGACCTGGAAAGCCGGGGTGGACGTGCTGTGCTTTGGCGGCACCAAGAACGGCATGGCCGTGGGCGAAGCGATCCTGTTCTTCAACCACAAGCTGGCTGAAGACTTCGACTACCGCTGCAAGCAAGCCGGCCAACTGGCGTCGAAGATGCGTTTCCTGTCCGCCCCTTGGGTAGGCCTGCTGGAAAACGACGCCTGGCTCAAACACGCGCGTCACGCCAACCACTGCGCTCAATTGCTGAGCAGCCTGGTGGCGGATATTCCTGGCGTGGAGTTGATGTTCCCGGTGCAGGCCAACGGCGTGTTCCTGCAACTCTCGGAACCGGCGATTGCCGCGTTGACCGCCAAGGGCTGGCGCTTCTACACCTTTATCGGCAAAGGCGGCGCACGCTTCATGTGTGCGTGGGATACCGAGGAAGAACGTGTAAGAGAATTGGCAGCGGATATTCGGAAAGTGATGGAGGCCTGAAACCACGGGGCTTTCAGCGCGTTTTCAGAGACTGTTTGTACGTATTTCTGACAGTATCTATCTACCCCCTGTCTTGGATAGGATCTTGTCACCCCGATTGAACGGACGCGTTACTTCGGGGCTGACTGCCTGCCGAATAGTCGGCTGGAAATGGAAATCCTATCTAGGGCAACATCATGGAAATTCAATGCTACACAACTGATTCGCAACTTCGAGATGATAACAACGCCACACTCGTCAACCTGGATGATCTCAGGAAACTGGCGAATGTCGGTGATACCATCATCGAGCCTTCAAGAACCTTTACCATCACTGGGAAAGAGTTCGAAATGACAGCATCCGGCGCGTACCTCATCAACGTTTTCGTCCGCTAACCCATAACTGTAGGAGCCGGCTTGCCGGCGATGGCGGCCTTAGGATCGCTATCGCCGGCAAGCCGGCTCCTACAACGGGGATCGCCTCAGAATTCGATGCGCACATCGCCCTTCGGCACACTGCAGCACGACAGGATGTAGCCTTCGGCTTCATCTTCTTCAGTGATGCCGCCGTTGTGCTCCATCTCCACCTCGCCGCCCAACTTCATCACCTTGCAGGTGCCGCAGATGCCCATGCCGCAGGCTTTCGGGATCAACAGGCCAAGCTTGGCGGCCGCGGCATGCACGGTTTCCCCAGGGGCGACGCGGATGCTCTTGCCCGATGCGATGAACTCCACCTGGTGCAGATCCGCCAGGTCGATTTCCGGCGCGTCGGCGGCTTGTTCGGCTTGCTCCACCGCGTCCGCACGGGCTTCCGGCGGCGTGGCGCCGAAGGATTCCTCGTGATAACGCGTCATGTCGAAACCCGCCACTTCCAGCAGGCGCTTCACCGCGTTCATGTACGGCGTCGGGCCGCAGCAGAACACTTCGCGCTCCAGGAAGTCCGGCACCATCAGTTCAAGCATTTTGTGATTCAGGTAACCGCGATACCCCGCCCATGGCTCGCCCAAGCCGTGTTTCTCGCAGATCAGGTGCAGGCTGAAGTTGTCGATCCGCGACGCCATGTGCTCCAGCTCGCGGTGGTAGATGATGTCCTTGGGCGAGCGGGCGCTGTGGATAAACGTCATGTCGACGTTGGCGTTGGTGTCGTAGAACCAGCGGGCCATGGACATGACTGGCGTGATGCCCACGCCGCCGCTGAGGTACAGCACTTTCGGGCTCGGGAAGTCGATGGCGTTGAACAAGCCCACCGGCCCGTGCACCGCCAACTCTTGCCCTTCATGAAGGGTGTCGTGCAGCCAGTTGGACACCTTGCCGCCCGGCACACGCTTGATGGTCACCGAGAAGCTGTAGGGCACCGACGGTGAGCTTGAAATGGTGTAGGAGCGCATGATCGGCTGGCCTTCGATCTCCAGCTCCAGGGTGACGAATTGCCCCGGCTTGAAAAAGAACAGGATCGGCTGGTCGGCCATGAAACAGAAGGTGCGCACGTCCCAGGTTTCCTGGATGACTTTGACGCAACGGACAATGTGCCGACCATTGGCCCAGGTCTGGGTGGTTACCGGATTCAGGAAATTATTGGACATGTTGTTCTCCACCGCCGACATCGGCCTTATGGTGGCGATTCTGCGTAACGCCAGAACCACCCATTTACCTATCTGCGACATTCACATACTTATCGCGACCAGCCCCCAACGACCTAGTGTTGCGCGTCGGGAACAGATTGGGCCATGTCGCCCATGGATAAGGTTCGGCGCATCGGCGGCCCCACACTCGCTCCCAACACAGACGCTTTCTTTACGCCTTGCTGCAAACCTGATTAGCCACTTATCTCGGCCACACAGAATGGCCATGAGGACACACACGATGGACGTCACCGCAACCTTAAGCTTGGGCGATCCGCTGGAACCCGCACGCAAGGCCACCGCGCAAATGCTGCAAGAGCGCGAGCGCACTTTCTCGCTGCCGCAGCCGTTCTACTCTGATGAGCGGCTGTTTGATATCGACATGCAGGAGATCTTCCAGAAAGAGTGGTTGATCGCCGGCATGACCTGCGAAATCCCCGCCAAGGGCAACTACCTGACCCTACAAATCGGCAAAAACCCGATCATCGTGATCCGGGGCGCCGAAGGCGTGGTTCACGCGTTCCACAACGTGTGCCGTCACCGTGGCTCGCGCTTGTGCACCAGCGACAAGGGCAAGGTCGCCAAACTGGTCTGCCACTACCACCAGTGGACCTACGAACTCGATGGCCGCCTGCTGTTCGCTGGCACCGAAATGGGCGCCGACTTCGACATGAAGCAGTACGGCCTCAAGCCGGTCAACGTGAAGACGGCCGGTGGCTACATCTTCATCAGCCTGGCGGACAACCCGCCGGCCATCGATGACTTCCTGTCGACGCTGAACCATTACATGGAACCCTACGACATGGAGAACACCAAGGTGGCGATTACCACCACCTTGATGGAGAAAGCCAACTGGAAGCTGGTGCTGGAAAACAACCGCGAGTGCTACCACTGCAACGCGTCGCACCCGGAACTGCTGAAAACCCTGCTGGAGTGGGACGACGTCACCGACCCGCGCGCCGACCAGGCGTTCAAGGACCACGTGGCCGCCTCCGCCGCCGCCTGGGATGCCGAGAAAATCCCGTACGCCCACGCCAGTTTCGGCCTGCGCAACCGTATCGTGCGCATGCCGCTGCTCAAGGGCACCGTGTCGATGACCCTCGACGGCAAGCAAGGCTGCGCCAAGCTCATGGGCCGCATCAAGAACCCGGACCTGGGCTCGATGCGCATCCTGCACCTGCCGCACTCCTGGAACCACTGCATGGGCGATCACATCATTGTGTTCACCGTGTGGCCAATCAGCGCCCAGGAAACCATGGTCACCACCAAATGGCTGGTGCACAAGGACGCCGTGGAAGGCGTGGACTACGACGTGGAGCGCATGCGCCAGGTGTGGGACGCCACCAACGACCAGGACCGTCGCCTGGCCGAAGAAAACCAGCGCGGCATCAACTCCACCGCCTACCAGCCTGGCCCGTACTCCAAGACTTATGAGTTCGGCGTGGTGAACTTCGTGGACTGGTACAGCGAGCGCCTGTTGAGCAACCTGGGGGCCGCTCCAGCGCCGTACCTCAAGGGCGTTGCGGTTCACGAATAACCTGTTGATCTTCGGGGGGCTGGGCTGTACAAAAAACACCCAACCCCCTGATAACCCTTGATTCCCCTGCCCTCCAGCCTTTCCCCAACAACTTATCCACAAAGCCACCCACAGCAATTGTGGGCAACTACGCTTGCCTCCTGAAATTAAATGAAGAAAATCCGTGACTTATTCAAGCCATTCGGTTTGAACCGGCTTTGTTCATTTATTGACCAAACCAGCGCAAGCCACGAATTACGTGGCCTGTAGCGGAACGCGAACACCTTATCCACAGAAGCACCAACAGACTTTGGGGGCAACTTGGAGGGTGCTGTGGAAAACCACCTCAAACCTTCACAAATCGGGGTTTACAGGGTTTTTAGTCGGTAAAAAAACCAAATCGATCACATTTTGATCAATCCGATGAAAGCCTTGAATAATAAGGGCTTCAGCCGACAGCGAACATGTTATCCACAGAAGCGCCAACAGACTATGGGGGCAAGTCGGGCCGGAGAAATGCACAGGAGCAGCGAAAAACCCAAGTAAAAACCGCAAGTTAGCTTGGTTGTTTTTCGTACAGAGGGCTGGAGGGCTTGATTCACAGGGGGTGTGGACAACCGCGAACAGGTTATCCACAGACGGGTCAACAGGGATTGTGGGTAAGCCACATTCCCTGTTCAGCTTCAGCGAACCACACCTTCCTCAACCAGCAGCTTGAGGATAGCTTCGGCGCCCGCTTCCGGGCTCAGGCCCTTGAGCACTTGCCCGCCACCACCACTGGCCTTGGCCGTGGCGGCTTTCATGCGGTCAGCACCGCTCTTGGCCTTGATTACCTTGAGGCGCTTGGGGCGTGGCTTGGCCGGTTGCAGCACGGCGCCTGTGAATAACTCGTCTTGTTCGATTTCGACTTCATGGGCCGCCAGCTCACCGCGCTGCGCCGGGCCGTAAGCACTCTGCCGAGGCTTGGGCGCGGCGTTATCCACTGTCGCCAGAAACGGCAGGCGCACCTTCAGGCGTCGCCGCTGGCCGCGTGGCAAGGCTTGCAGCACATGGGCCACGCCGCCATCGATGGATTCGACCTGCGCCAGCCCGACAATCAGCGGCCAGCCCAATTGCTCGGCCAGCAGGTACGGCAACATGCCCGAGCCTTCACCGGTTTCGGCCTGGCTGCCAGCAAGCACCACCTGGGCACCGGCGTCGCGCAGGTATTCGCTGAGCACCGGCAAGGCATCGCTGCCCGCCGGTTGCTCCAGCACATGCAATTGCGGCAACCCCATGCCCAGGTAGCTGCGCAGGGTCGGCTCAGCAATGTTGCCGGCGTGCAGCACCTGCAACTTATCCCCAGCCATTTGCAGGCCCAATTCCACTGCGCGCGCGTCTTGCTCGGCGCGGCGCGGGCGACCGGAGGTCGGGTGGGCGCCGATGGATACCAGGCTGATAACATTCGTGTTCATGCTCATATCCTCAAGCCGCATCGCGCTTGGCGCCGTTGCGGTAGGCCTCTACCGCAGCGATCAAGGCATGCAGAATCGCGGCGCTTTCGCCGATGACCGAGAGATCGGCCCGCTTGATCATGTCGCAACCAGGGTCGAGGTTGATCGCCACCACCTTGTCGCAGGCACCGATGCCTTGCAGGTGCTGGATCGCCCCGGAAATACCCACGGCCACGTAGACCCGCGCCGTCACCCAGGTGCCGCTGGCGCCGACCTGGCGATCACGCGCCATGAAGCCATCGTCCACCGCCACCCGCGAGGCGCCTTCGGTGGCGCCCAGGGCCGCAGCGGTCTGGTGGAACAGGGCCCAGTCCTTCACGCCGTTGCCGCCAGAGAAAATGAATTCTGCCTCGGCCATGGGAATCGCCGCCGGATCCACCGCCACTGCACCGAGGTCTTCGATGCGCGGCAGGCTGCGTGCCAGGGCTGTGGATAACTCCACGGGGAGCACTTCATGCCGTGTCTCACTGACAGGATCGGCGCATTCAGCGGCGGCCAGAATCAGGCGTGGCAGCGGACGGGCCAAGTCTTCCTGGCCCGCACCGGCGCGGCCGATGCACTCGTCGCCCTTGATCTGCCAAACCCGCGTAGCCGGGCGTTCCTTGAGGCTGGCGGCAAAACGTCGGCCCAGTTCGCCACCACCGCTGCGGCTGTCTGGCAGCAACCAGTGACGCGGATTGAACTGGTGATCCACAGCGCGCAAACCTTGCACCCGTTGTTCCGGTGAATAACCGTCGAATTCGTGACCTTCCAGCACCAGCAGGCGATCGACGCCTGCGGTGGCAAATGCACCTTCCTTGTGTTCGCCAAACACCACCGCCAGCACCGCGCCGTCGCTGCCCGCCAGTTGTCGGGCCAGGCCGAGCAAGTCACGGTCGTGGCTGCTCAAGCGGCCGCCGACCATGTCCGGCACCACGTTGATGTAGAACGCAGGCGCCGCCACCTGATGCAGCGGCAACTGCACTTCCACCGCCGCTGTACGCTTGGCCGCGCCGCCCTGCTGGGCGCCACTGCGGTCGATGCGCTTGATGCCATTGGGGCCGATGAAGCCAACACCATGTACATTTTTGCGGATGACGCCATTGGGGCCCATCCAACTGTGTTGCACCGGTTGCATAGCCGCATGCAGCGGGTGCAGACGGTTGCGGGCGATCCACTCAGCGCGTGGGTCGCGGCGGATAATGTCGCTCATCAGTGCACCTCCGCAGACTTTTGTTGGACCGGGCGTTTGATGGGAGCCTTGGTCGGGGCTGCGTCTTCCAGCAGAGCGTCGGCTACCAGTTCGGCGATATCCTTGATCAGCGGACGTGGCTCAACCACACCCTCAAGCATCGCCGTGCACTGTGGACAACCCACGGCCACCAGCTCGGCGCCGGTTTCGCGGATGTCTTCCATGCGCATATCCGGTATGCGTTGCTTGCCGGGAATGTCGGTAATCGGCGCACCGCCCCCGCCACCGCAGCAGCGTGAACGGAAGCCCGAGCGTTGCATCTCCTTGACCTCGATGCCCAACGCCCGCAGCACTTGGCGCGGCGCCTCGTATTCGCCGTTGTAGCGGCCCAGGTAACAAGGGTCGTGGTAGGTCACGCTGTTGCCCTTGTGCTGGCCCAGGTTCAGCGCGCCCTCGCCGATCAGCTCGGCCATGAAGGTGCTGTGATGTTGCACCCGATAGTTGCCGTTGAAGGCGCCGTATTCGTTTTTCAGCACATGGAAGCTGTGCGGATCGCAGGTGACGATGCGCTTGAAGCTGTACTTGGCCAGGGTCTGGATATTGCGCGAAGCCAGCAACTGGAAGGTCGCTTCATCGCCCAGACGACGCGCCACGTCGCCGCTGTCACGCTCTTCCAGGCCGAGCACGGCAAAGTCGACCTTGGCCGCCTTGAGCACTTTGACGAAGGCGCGCAGAGTACGTTGGTTACGCATGTCGAAGGCACCGTCGCCGACCCAGAACAGCACGTCGGCACTGCCTTTCTCGCTGAGCAGCGGCAGGTTCAGGTCTGCCGCCCAGTTCAGGCGACCACCCGGTGCGAAACCGCCGGGGTTGTCGGTGGCGATCAGGTTTTCCAGGACTTCCGCGCCTTTGTTCGGCGTGGCGCCTTTTTCCAGGGTGAGGTGACGGCGCATGTCGACGATGGCGTCCACGTGCTCGATCATCATCGGGCACTCTTCCACGCAAGCGCGGCAGGTGGTGCAGGACCACAGGGTCTCGGCGTCCACCAGGCCGTTGACGATCGGCTGATGCGGGTTGCCGCTGTGTTCGCCGATGGCTTTGCCCGGATACGGGCTGCCGGCGAACTTGGCATCGGTGCCACCTGCCAGGCCGACCACCATGTCCTGGATCAGCTTTTTCGGGTTCAGTGGCTGGCCGGCGGCGAAGGCCGGGCACGCGGCTTCGCACTTGCCGCACTGTACGCAGGCGTCGAAGCCCAGCAGTTGGTTCCACGTGAAATCCTTGGGTTTCTCCACGCCCAGCGGCGCGGATTTATCGCTGAGGTCCAGTGGTTTCAAACCGGTGGAACGGCCGCCGCCAAAGCGCTCGGCGCGACGGTGCCAGGCCAGGTGCAAGGCACCGGCGAAGGCGTGCTTCATCGGGCCGCCCCAGGTCATGCCGAAGAACATCTCGGACACGCCCCACAACACACCCACCCCGAGCAACGCGGCAAGCAACCAGCCGCCGAAATCCGCTGGCAGAATCCCGGCCACCGGCAGGGTCACCAGAAAGAAGCTGACCGAGAACGCCATCAGGCTTTTCGGCAAGCGCATCCATGGGCCTTTCGAAAGACGTGCAGGCGGATTGCGACGGCGCAGGTAAACGAAGGTGGCGCCGACAAACATCAGTACCGAGGCCAGCAGCAAGGCGTAGCCGAGGATGCGATTCTGCAGGCCGAAGCCGTGGACCAGAATGGCGAGCAACGCCGACAGCACAAAACCCAGCGCGGTGGCGACGTGGGTGTTGGCGATGTATTTGTCGCGGGCGACCACGTGGTGCAGGTCGACCATGTAGCGTTTGGGCATGGCGAGCAGGCCGCCCAAAAGGTCAACCTTGGACGCGCGGCCACGGCGCCACATGTTCACCCGGCGCAGGGCGCCGAGGACGGCAAGGCCCAGGGCGGCAAACAAGAGAATAGGCAGCAAGGTGTTCAACATTGAGGTGACCTCAAGCGGCAAGCCTCAAGCTACAAGCGGCAAGTCAAAGCCGGTCACACATCGCTCTTTCTTGCAGCTTGAAGCTTGTGACTTGCGACTGTTCTTAAAAATCCTTGCAAAGGCGCAGGGCGTCATAGATCGCAGCATGGGTATTACGCTGCGCCACACAATCACCGATGCGGAACAGCAAGTACCCGTCACCCGCCTCGCTCAAGCACGGCTGCGGCTTGATCGCGAACAAGGCTTCGACGTCGATCTGGCCCTTGTTGCGCGAGCCTTCCTTGAGTGCGTAGTAGATAGCTTCATCCGGACGCACGCCGTTCTCGACGACCACCTGGTCCACCACCCGCTCCTCTTTAGCGCCGGTGTATTCGTTCTCCAGCACCGCCACCAGCTTGTCGCCTTCGCGGTAGACCTTTTCCAGCATCATGTCGCCGGTCATGATCACTTCTTTCGGGTACATGCTGCGGTAGTAGGTCGGGAACGACGTACCGCCGATGGCCACGCCTGGCTTGATGTCGTCGGTGACGATCTCGACCTGGCTGCCCTTGTCCGCGAGGAAATCCGCCACCGACATGCCGGTGAATTCGCAGATGGTGTCGTACACCAGCACGTTCTTGCCCGGCGCCACTTTGCCGTCGAGCACATCCCAGCTGCTCACCACCAGGCCTTCGGCCGCGCCCCAATGTTCGTTCTGTTCCACGTTCGGATGTCCGCCCACCGCCAGCACCACCACGTCCGGACGCACGTCCAGGATAGTGTCGGCATCAGCGGCCACGCCCAGGCGCAGATCGACCTTCAACCGCGCCAACTCCAGTTGGTACCAGCGGGTGATACCGGCAATCTGGTCACGCTGCGGCGCCTTGGACGCCGTGGTGATCTGCCCACCAATAAACTCTTTCTTTTCGAACAGGGTCACGTCATGGCCGCGCTCGGCCGCTACGCGTGCAGCTTCCATCCCGGCCGGGCCGGCACCGACCACCACAACCTTGCGTTTGACGCCGGTGGTTTTTTCGATGATGTGCGGCACACCCATGTATTCACGGGAGGTCGCGGCGTTCTGGATGCACAACACATCCAGGCCCTGGTACTGGCGGTCGATGCAGTAGTTGGCACCGACGCACTGCTTGATCTGGTCGATCTGGCCCATCTTGATCTTGGCGATCAGGTGCGGGTCGGCGATGTGCGCACGGGTCATACCGACCATGTCCACATAACCGCCTTCCAGGATGCGCGTGGCCTGGTTTGGGTCCTTGATGTTCTGCGCATGCAGCACCGGGACCTTGACCACTTCCTTGATACCGGCGGCCAAATGCAGGAACGGCTCCGGTGGATAACTCATGTTGGGGATCACGTTGGCCAAGGTGTTGTGCGTGTCACAACCCGAGCCCACTACGCCGATGAAATCCAGCATGCCGGTGTCGTCGTAGTACTTGGCGATCTGCTTCATGTCCTCATGGGACAAGCCGTCCGGGTGGAATTCATCACCGCACAGGCGCATGCCAACGCAGAAGTCGTCACCGACTTCGGCGCGCACGGCTTTCAGCACTTCCAGGCCGAACTTCATGCGGCCTTCGAAGGTGCCGCCCCACTCGTCGGTACGCTTGTTGACCCGCGGGCTCCAGAACTGGTCGATCATGTGCTGGTGCACGGCGGACAGTTCCACACCGTCCAGGCCGCCGGCCTTGGCGCGTTTGGCTGCGCTGGCATAGTTGCCGATCACGCGCCAGATTTCTTCCGGTTCGATGGTCTTGCAGGTCGCACGGTGCACCGGCTCACGCACGCCGGACGGCGACATCAGCGTGGGCCAGTTGAAGCCGTCCCAACGCGAGCGACGGCCCATGTGGGTAATCTGGATCATGATCTTGGCGCCATGCTTGTGCATCGCGTCGGCCAGGTTCTGGAAGTGCGGGATGATGCGGTCGGTGGACAGGTTGACCGAACTCCACCATTCCTGCGGGCTGTCGATAGCCACGACCGAGGAACCGCCGCAGATCGCCAGGCCGATACCGCCCTTGGCTTTCTCTTCGTAGTACTTCACATAGCGGTCGGTGGTCATGCCGCCGTCGGTCGCATAGACCTCGGCGTGGGCGGTACTGAGCACGCGGTTGCGGATGGTCAGTTTGCCGATCTGGATCGGCTGGAACATTGCTTCGAAAGCCATGGCACGGTCCTCGGCTTACAACGGCTTGACGGTGAACAGGCCGTCATCGTGGCCCTCTTCGGAGCCTCCGTAGACTTGTTCGGCGACAGTGCGGATCTGGCTGCCGCGGGCTTGCAGGATCTGGTCCATGGCGCCGGCAAACCAGCCGGTGAACATGTAGTCCACCTTACGCCCGACCTTGCCGTACACGTACACAAACGCGGAGTGTTCCAGCTTGACGCTGCAGGTGCCCTTGTCGAGGTCGATATCCTGGATCTTGAACAGGCCCCAGCCGCGTTGCGACAGGCGCTTCATGTAGTGCTCGAACACCGCGACGCCTTCCAGGCCGTGGCATTCGGCTTCTTTTTCACACCAGTGCCACGCGGATTTGTAGCCGGCCTTGTAGAGGATTTCGGCGTAGGCGTCGGCGCCCAGCACTTCTTCGATACCGATGTGGTTGTTGACGAAGAAATGGCGCGGCACGTACAGCATCGGCAGGGCGTCGGAGGTCCAGACACCGGTTTCGCTGTCGACTTCGATAGGCAATTGCGGGGCGATCTTGGCCATGGAAACTTAACTCCAGAAAAATTCTTGTTGATGCCCCCGGCGCGAATGGCCGGGGGGAAAAGATGCGGTGGCGGTGGCTTATTCGCCCCAGACGTCCTTGAGGACGTTCACCCAGTTTTCACCCATGATCTTGCGTACCACGCGCTCAGGGTGGCCGCGCTTGAGCAGGGTCTCGGTGAGGTTGGGGAACTCGCCCACGGTGCGGATGCCCAGCGGGTTGATGATCTTGCCGAAGCTGGTCAGGCGGCGGGCGTAGCCCTTGTCATGGGTCAGCATTTCAAAGAAATCCTGGCCATGGCCCTGGGTGAAGTCGGTGCCGATGCCGATGGCGTCTTCGCCGACGATATTCATGGTGTATTCGATGGCTTCGGCGTAGTCGTCGATGGTCGAATCGATGCCTTTGGCCAGGAACGGCGCGAACATGGTCACGCCGACAAAACCACCGTGGTCGGCAATGAACTTGAGTTCTTCATCGGACTTGTTGCGCGGGTGCTCTTTGAGCCCGGACGGCAGGCAGTGGGAGTAGCACACCGGTTTTTTCGATTCGAGGATGACTTCTTCGGAAGTCTTGGAGCCGACGTGTGAGAGGTCGCACATGATGCCGACGCGGTTCATCTCAGCGACGATTTCACGGCCAAAACCCGACAGGCCGCCATCACGCTCGTAGCAACCGGTGCCGACCAGGTTCTGGGTGTTGTAGCACATCTGCACCACACCGACGCCGAGCTGCTTGAAGATCTCGACATAGCCAAGCTGGTCTTCGAAGGCATGGGCGTTCTGGAAGCCGAAGATGATGCCGGTCTTGCCCTGCTCCTTGGCGCGGCGGATGTCGGCGGTGGTTTTCACCGGGATCACCAGGTCGCTGTTTTCACGGATCAGGGTCTGGCTGGCCACGATATTGTTGATGGTGGCCTGGAACCCTTCCCACACCGACACGGTGCAGTTGGCAGCGGTGAGGCCGCCTTTGCGCATGTCCTCGAACAGGTCGCGGTTCCACTTGGCAATAATCAGCCCGTCGATAACGATGCTGTCGGCGTGCAATTCGGCTGGGCTCATCAGGCGTCCCCTTATTGGCGATTCATGCGCCGAATCGTCTGCCGGCGCTTTGGGGCCAGCATATGCCCAGGGGCCGACAGAGCCGGGTGCAAAAACGACAGGGGAATTGCCGAAAGCGTCAATCCACGACAAAGCCTGTTATGAGAGGTCTGACTGGCGGCTGTTCTTTGTCTTACGCTTGAGCCAGAATTCCCGCATCACCTGATATGAGACGGCGCAATGAAATCGATTTTCCTGGCTTTGGCACTCATCGCAACCGGCGTCCACGCGGCCGAAGACACCGACAGCACGCCGTGCGACGGCATCGAAAACGACAAGCAAACCCTGGAATGCGCCTCCTACAACAAAACCACCGCCGAACAACTGCTCAAAGACAACTATCAAGGTCTGCTGGAACGCATGGCTTCGACCTATGGCAGCGACAAGACCAAGCTGGCGGACATTACCGCTCGTCTGAAGGATGCCCAGCAGAAGTGGGAAAAGTTACGGGATGCTGATTGCGCCGTGGACACCTTCCCGGCAGTCAACGGCACCAAGGCGTATGCGATTGCGCAGAATGATTGTCTGGCACGAATGAGCGATGAGCGGTCGGAGTTTTTGGAGTCGATTGGGCAGGAGTAACGGCTAGAAGGCTTTCCCGATTGAATTGAAGGCCATTTGCACCTGATCCCGCTGGGCTTTGTCGATATTGAGGTCAGCGCAATGCTGATGCCACCGGGATAGAGCCTCCATCGTCTGCTCGATGTAGAGGTCAGGTTCAAGAAAGCTGAAGGGTGCACAGACCTTCTTGATTGCCGTGCGTGATGGCTGGCCTGCACCTGCAAAAGCACTGGTGTGCTCATTCCCCCGACCGCTGGTATTGGCAAACGTCAGGTCATAGGCCGGCGCCATCTGCCAGCCTGTCGATGAGCCAAAGAACGAGAAGTTTTTTGCGTGGTCGTCACGGTTATGGGTCAGTGCATTGAACACCATCAGCCGGGCCATTTTTTCCACCTCCCTGGCATTTTTGGTGATCGCGAAGGTCAGGCGCAACAAATCGCTATAGTCCAGGCTGGGCATACGGTAGTCGGCATACAGAATCGCCGCAGCGGTGAGCATATGACGCTTCGTAAGACCCACGCGATCAAAGCGCCGTGTGACGAAAAACCGCTCTATTGCGGTAGCTGTCTCTACCTCAAGTAACGCCGAGTCTGAAATTTCGACCCCCGCGATACGGGCCATCAAGGCGTAGGCCTGTTCGATAGCGCCACTGTCCGGATGCTCTTCCTGGCTACGGAACTTGATCAACCAATGTTCGTAACCTTCAGGCATCTCACCAAATGAAGAGATAGCCTGCGTCTTGTCGGATGAAAGACCCATGACTGCCTTAGGACGTGCACCGCCAGGGGAGCCGCCCGCGAGGCGCAGTGACTCAATCACGTCTTTCGACTCACCCGACAGCACCTCTTGTGAAGCCTGGTAAAGAGAGGCCAGGTCAAGCTCGTTCTGTTCTGGCCTCTTTTCGAACGCTGGCTTGTATTCCAGTGCCCCCATACCCCGATTATCCATATAGGCGAGCCGCTCCAATGGGCCGATCGCACGACGCTCCATGCCCAATTGCGTGCGAAAGAAGCGGTCCATCAACAAGAGCCCCCAGCCATCGGGCAACGAATCGCTGAACGCCCCTTGCAGGCCACCGAACAGCAATGCGTCTGCCGCCAACTGAGGCGCCGAAGAAAAGTCCATGTACAACGGCGCCAGGTTGAAGCCGTTAGCCAGCCAACTCGGATCATACGAAAAATAAATGCCCCGGCCAGGCGCATCTACCAGCTCACCGACGCGTGAGCCCTGCAACATCACGTGCAGTGCAGAGACTGTTTTCATCGGCGTCCTCGCAGCCTGGTTTGGCTTTTCAGTTCCTGAAGACTGAGTGGCGGTGGTGCACTGAACAGATTCGCCATTTGCTCTCCTACCCCCAGGCTCATGGCGATCAGCAGCAGCGCATCGAGGGATACCTTGCCGGTCGTTTCAAAACGCTTGAGTGTGGATTCAGCCACTCCGGACTGGGCTGCCAAGGCTCGGCGAGAAAGGTTCTTGCTCAGCCGCAGAGCCTTGGCATTACCGGCGATCTGCAAGGCAATCTCGCCAGGGGCGTAGAGAATATGCGTAAGGGCCATGGTTCGACCTCAGAGGAGTGTTAGCAAGTGTAGCAGGCTACCCTACAATCATATTAAATAATGGATAACGGGTTATCCATAAAACGATGATTATCGACATAACGGATAATATATTGACCCTTATTTCATAATCTCTTCGATCTGATCTCCAGTGCCTTTGACCCCCATCGAAAGGTAAGCGACCATCTGCGCCATCTCACCTCCTTCAAGGCCAAACCATGAAAACCTGCGGCATCGAAATCAAAGGCAGCGAAGCCATCATCGCTGTCGCCTCCCTGGACAATCAGGCGTTGAGCCATGTCGCCCTCGCGACCAAGAAGATCGCACTTGAAGACGACGATGAGGCCGCCAACGTCAAAGCCTTCGCCGCTCAAGTGAAAGCGTTTGTGCAGGAAAACGCCGTCACCCGTATCGCCATCAAGAAACGCAGCAAGAAGGGTGAATTCGCCGGCGGCCCGACCACGTTCAAGATTGAAGGGGTGTTTCAGCTGCTGGATGCGGTTGAGGTGACGCTGCTGTCACCGCAGACCCTCAATGCGCAGAACAAGAAGCACAATTTTGAACTGCCGGCGACGCTGAACAAGTATCAACATGAGGCCTACAAGGCAGCCTGCTCGGCCCTGCTAAAGAAATAAGAAACCCCCTATTCACTGTGGGAGCTGGCTGTACGCCCCCTGTGTTGCAGCCAATCGCCAAAGGTCTTGTCCTCCAGGGCATAACCGCCCCGGCTCGACTTCCACACCAGTTCCTTGTCGCGCAGGGCATCGATGCAAGCCTGAATCGTCTGGGTGCCCGGCACCACGTCGCTGCCCATGCCTTCCAGCGCTTTGCTGACCGCAGCGAGGGTGCTGTCGGTGAACGGCGCGAAGGGTTCGTTGGTTTGAGAGCGCTCTACCATCACTTGCAGCACGGCGCGCTGGGGGATGGTGAGCGTGTTCCAGGCGCTCTCGAATTCGGTCCACACGCCTGCGCGCAACAGTTCGGCGCGACTGTGCAGCAGTTGGCCCAAATTGCTCGCCTCACCCAGCTCCAGCGCCACTTCGCCGATGATCGTGCGCAACATCTCGGGCCGACGGCCAACCAGCTCAAACGCCTCATCAATATCGGCCGGGTTGAATTGGTTGGTTTTCGCCAAGTGCGCGTTGAGGTGCGCGGTATAGGCCTGGGTGAACGCTTTGCCCAGCAACGGGAACGGCGTAATGCTGGATCCGAAGAAAGGCTGGCTTTTACCCAATACCAGGTGGGCCAGCTTGTCGCGATTGGAGCCAGTGAACACCAGATGCAAACCGCTGCCTTCCTCGTCACGCCCCTGGTTGAGCTGATCCCGGGCGGCCTTCAGCGCAAACATCGCATTGATGCCTGAATCGCTGGTCAAGGCGTGCTGCGCCTCGTCAATCACCAGGACGACGGTTTTTTCCGCCGCGTGATGCAATAACTCCAAGGCTTGGGTCAAGGTCGCGCCGACGGGCAATTGAGGCTTGCTGAAGTCCCAGGACAGCGTGCGCAGAAAACTCAGTTTCTCGATCCCAAGGTTCTTGGCGAGCTTGCGAATGCCCTTTTCATAGGGCACCAGCGCTGCGCCAATGGCGCTGGCAATCAACTCCGCAGGGTCTTTCTCTTTGTCGGCCCACAGATCGACGTACACCGCCAGCCACCCTCGCAGCTGACACTCCGGGATCAGGTCTTCACGCAAAAAAGTACTTTTTCCCGTGCGACGCGGTGCCGCGAGAAACAGGCCAGAGGTGAAATCCTGGATACCGGCCCCCACCAGGCCGTCGGCAATACTGCTTGCCAGCGCGGGACGGCGGAATACAAAGCCGCTGTGCTTGGACATGGTTTATACTCAATTATGGAAAGAACTATAAATTATAGTAACGAGTATAATTGACTATAATTGGCCGTCAAACCACTTCCCTTCGCCGATCCTCCCTCGGGCACTTCGCAAACCGTGCCCGATAACTGCGGGTGAAATACGACGGCGATTCAAACCCACAGGCAATGCTCACTTCCAGCACACTCATGTCGCTCTGGCGCAGCAGCTGCCGGGCTTTCTCCAGGCGCAGGCCGAGGTAGAAGTTGCTGGGGGTGTCGTTCAGGTGCAGGCGGAACAGGCGCTCCAGTTGGCGACGCGTCACTTTGATCGCTTCGGCCAGCGCCAATGTGCTCAGCGGCGGCTCGGTGTGCTGCTCCATCTCGCCGATCACTTGCACCAACTTCTTGTTGTTGATGCCGTAGCGCGTGGCGATCTGCATGCGCTGGTGGTCTTTGCGTGGGCGGATGCGGCCGAGCACGAATTGTTCGGAGACCTGGATCGCCAGTTCGGGGCCGTGGGCCTGGGCGATCAGGTCAAGCATCAGGTCGATGGAGGCCGTACCGCCAGCGCAGGTGATGCGGCGGCGGTCGATCTCGAACAGTTCCTGGGTCACGGTGAGCTGTGGATAAGACTCCTTGAAGGCGTCGATGGCTTCCCAGTGCAGGGTCAGGCGATGGCCATCGAGCAGGCCTGCTTCGGCGAGTACGCAGGCGCCGGTGTCGATGGCGCCGAGGGTCACGCCGTCGTGGTCGAGGCGGCGCAGCCAGTGTTCCAGCGCGGGGGTGGCGAATTGCAGCGGTTCGAAGCCCGCGACCACCAGCAAGGTCGCGCCTTTTTTCAACGGTTCCAGCGCGGCGTCGGCGTTGACCGACATGCCATTGCTCGCCAGCACCGCGCCGCCATCGGCGCTCAGCACGTGCCAGCGGTACAGCTCGCCACGAAAGCGGTTGGCCACCCGCAGCGGTTCCAGCGCGGAGATAAAGCCGATGGCCGAGAAGCCCGGCATCAGCAGAAAGTAGAAATCCTGGGACATGGTGGCGCTCTCGTCGGACGGGCAGCGTGGCACTGTGATACTCCCGTTCTCGGGTGGATTCAAGGGGGCAGGTCGCTGCAGTGCAAGAGCTGGTCGCCGCCGTGCGTTTTATAGGCCCTCAAGCTGCGTAACTTGATCCCACGGCGCACAAAGACGCCGGACCCCACAATAACGACCTGCCGAGGGATCCACCATGAACCGACTGATCAGCCGCTGTGTGCTTGCACTCAGCGCCAGCGCCATCTTGAGCACGAACGTACTGGCTGCCGACGCGGCATCTTGCCAGAACGTGCGCATGGGCGTGGTGAACTGGACCGACGTAATCGCCACCAGCGCCATGACCCAAGTGTTGCTCGACGGCCTCGGCTACAAGACCAAACAGACCAGCGCCTCCCAGCAAATCATCTTCGCCGGCATCCGCGACCAGCGCCTGGATTTGTTCCTGGGCTACTGGAACCCGCTGATGACCCAGACCATCACGCCGTTCGTCGACGCCAAGCAAGTCAAGGTCCTCGACAAACCCAGCCTCGAAGACGCGCGCGCCACCCTCGCCGTGCCGACTTACCTGGCGGACAAGGGCCTGAAAACCTTCGCTGACATCGCCAAGTTCGAAAAAGAGCTGGGCGGCAAGATCTACGGCATCGAGCCAGGCTCGGGCGCCAACACCCAGATCAAGGCGATGATCGCCAAGAACCAGTTCGGCCTGGGCAAGTTCCAGCTGGTGGAATCCAGTGAAGCCGGCATGCTCGCCGCCGTCGACCGCGCGGTGCGCCGCAAGGAAGCCGTGGTGTTCTTCGGCTGGGCGCCGCACCCGATGAACGTCAACGTCGCCATGACCTACCTCACCGGCAGCGACGACGCCCTCGGCCCGAACGAAGGCATGGCCACCGTGTGGAGCGTCACCGCGCCGAACTACGCCGAGCAATGCCCGAACGTGCACAAGCTGCTGACCAACCTGACCTTCACCGCCGCCGACGAGAGCCGGATGATGCAGCCGTTGCTGGATCACAAGGACGCCATCGAGTCCGCCAAGCAGTGGCTCAAGGATCACCCGCAAGACCAGGCGCGCTGGCTGGAAGGGGTGACCACCTTCGACGGCAAGCCGGCCGCGACCAACCTGCAATTGACCAGCCAATAACCTTTTCTGAACCACCGTTTCGCAGCTCATCCGGGCTGCGAACGGCACCCCCACGCCTGTAAGGAACCGCCAAATGAACCACGACGTCATCATCACCTGCGCACTCACCGGTGCTGGCGACACGACCAGCCGCAGCCCCCACGTGCCGGTCACCCCCAAACAAATCGCCGCCGCCGCCGTGGAAGCGGCCAAGGCCGGCGCCACCGTTGTGCACTGCCATGTGCGTGATCCTGAAACCGGCAAGTTCAGCCGCGACGTCGCCCTGTACCGCGAAGTGATGGAGCGCATCCGCGAGGCCGACATCGACATTATCGTCAACCTCACCGCCGGCATGGGCGGCGACCTGGAGATCGGCGGCGGCGAGAATCCAATGGAGTTCGGCCCCAACACCGACCTGGTCGGCCCGTTGACCCGCCTGGCTCACGTCGAGGAGCTGCTGCCGGAAATCTGCACCCTGGACTGCGGCACCCTGAACTTTGGCGATGGCGACACCATTTACGTCTCCACCCCGGCGCAACTGCGGGCCGGCGCCAAACGCATCCAGGAACTGGGCGTTAAGCCTGAGCTGGAAATCTTCGACACCGGTCACCTGTGGTTCGCCAAGCAGATGATCAAGGAAGGCCTGCTCGACAACCCACTGTTCCAACTGTGCCTGGGCATCCCATGGGGCGCGCCGGCGGACACCACCACCATGAAAGCCATGGTCGACAACCTGCCCGCCGACGCGGTGTGGGCAGGCTTTGGCATCGGCCGCATGCAAATGCCGATGGCGGCGCAAGCGGTGCTGCTGGGCGGCAACGTGCGGGTCGGCCTGGAAGACAACCTGTGGCTGGACAAAGGCGTGCTCGCCACCAACGGCCAGTTGGTGGAGCGCGCCAGTGAAATCCTCAGCCGCCTGGGTGCACGGGTCATGACCCCGGCGGAAGGCCGAATCAAGATGGGTTTGACCAAGCGCGGTTGATCGCAGCCACCACTTTTTTAGGAATTTGCCATGAGCTTTATCACCGAAATCAAAACCTTCGCCGCCCTCGGCAGCGGTGTCATCGGCAGCGGCTGGGTGTCCCGCGCCCTGGCCCATGGCCTGGATGTGGTCGCCTGGGACCCGGCGCCCGGTGCCGAAGCCGCACTGCGCAAACGCGTCGCCAACGCCTGGGGCGCCTTGGAAAAACAAGGCCTGGCGCCGGGCGCGTCCCAGGATCGCCTGCGCTTTGTCGCCACCATTGAAGAGTGCGTGAAAGACGCCGATTTCATCCAGGAAAGCGCCCCGGAACGCCTGGAACTGAAACTCGACCTGCACAGCAAGATCAGCGCTGCGGCCAAGCCGAATGCGTTGATAGGGTCGAGCACGTCCGGCCTGTTGCCGAGCGAGTTCTACGAAGGTTCGACCCACCCTGAGCGCTGCGTGGTCGGCCACCCGTTCAACCCGGTTTACCTGCTGCCGCTGGTGGAAGTGGTCGGTGGCAAGAACACCGCACCAGAGGCAATCCAGGCCGCGATCAAGGTGTACGAATCCCTCGGCATGCGCCCCCTGCACGTGCGCAAGGAAGTCCCCGGCTTTATCGCCGACCGTCTGCTTGAAGCGCTGTGGCGTGAGGCCCTGCATCTGGTCAATGACGGCGTGGCCACCACCGGCGAAATCGACGACGCGATCCGCTTTGGCGCGGGCTTGCGCTGGTCGTTCATGGGCACCTTCCTGACCTACACCCTGGCAGGTGGCGACGCCGGCATGCGTCATTTCATGGCGCAGTTCGGCCCGGCGCTGCAATTGCCGTGGACCTACCTGCCGGCGCCGGAGCTGACCGACAAGCTGATCGACGATGTAGTCGACGGCACCAGCGATCAGCTGGGCAAACACAGCATTTCGGCGCTGGAGCGCTATCGTGATGATTGCCTGCTGGCGGTGCTGGAAGCGGTGAAAACCACCAAGGCCAAGCACGGCATGACCTTCGCCGAATAACGGAACCCCTGACATGCCCGCACTCACCACCTACAGCACCCAGGTCCACCCCGACTGGGTGGACTACAACGGCCACCTGCGCGACGCGTTCTACCTGCTGATCTTCAGCTACGCCACCGACGCGCTGATGGACACCCTGGGCCTGGACAGTGAAAACCGCGAAGCCAGCGGCCATTCGCTGTTCACCCTGGAGCTGCACCTCAACTATCTGCACGAAGTGAAACTCGGTGCCGACGTGGAGGTGCATACCCAACTGATTGCCTTTGATGCCAAGCGCCTGCACCTCTATCACAGCCTGCACTTGGTCGGGGATGAGAAGGAACTGGCGGGCAACGAGCAGATGCTGCTGCACGTTGATCTGGCGGGCCCGAATTCGGCGCCGTTCACCGAGGCCACGCTGGAAAAACTCACGGCGATCAGTGCGGAACAGGCCGACCTGCCGCGCCCTGCCCTGCTTGGCCGAGTGATTGGACTTCCCCCCAAGAAGCAATAAGGAGCCACCATGCAAACCGCCGCCGCTGTCGCCGATTTCCTTACCTACCCGAAGATCTGCGACATCGCGGACGTGCGGGTGCTGGACGATCAAATCCTCGTGCATTGGGCCGATGGGCGGGTCAGCCCGTTTCATCATCAATGGCTGCGGGACAACTGCCCCTGTGCAGAATGCGTGTACAGCGTGACCCGCGAACAAGTGCTGGAGATTGTCGACGTGGACGCCAATCTCAGGGCTGCCTCGGCCCGTCTTGATCAAGGCAATCTGTGGGTGGAATGGAGCGGCGGCCACCGCAGCCAGTACGATCCCGGCTGGTTGCGGGCTCATGCCTACGACGATGAATCCCGTGCCGAACGCCGTGCGGCGAAGCCCCAACCCCAGTTGTGGGACAGTCGCTTCCAACTGCCGGTGTTCAACTACTCGACGGTCATGGAAGACCCGAACACGCTGCTGCAATGGTTGCTGGCGCTGCGCGATTCAGGCCTGACGCAAATCCGAGGCGTTCCTACCGAGCCCGGCTCCCTGGCGCTGATCGCCAAGCGCATATCCTTCATCCGCGAGAGCAACTTCGGCGTGCTGTTCAATGTGCAATCCAAGGCCGATGCCGACAGCAATGCCTACACCGCTTTCAACCTGCCCTTGCACACCGATCTGCCCACGCGGGAGCTGCAACCGGGCCTGCAATTCCTGCATTGCCTGGTGAACGATGCCAGCGGTGGCGAGAGTATTTTTGTCGACGGGTTTGCCATCGCCAACGCTTTGCGCACGGAAGAGCCCGAAGCGTTCCGGGCACTGTGTGAGATCCCGGTGGAGTTTCGCAACAAGGACCGGCACAGCGACTATCGCCGCCTGGCGCCGATCATTGCACTGGATGCGCTGGGGGATGTGGCGGAGATTCGCATGGCCAACTTTTTGCGTGGGCCGTTCGAGGCCAGCGTTGCGCAGATGCCGTTGCTGTATCGCGCGTATCGACGTTTTATCGCCATGACGCGGGAGGATCGTTTTCGTGTGGTCAAGCGCCTGAATCCGGGGGAGCTGTGGTGCTTCGACAACCGCCGTACCTTGCATGCGCGTAATGCTTTTGACCCGGCTTCCGGGGCGCGGCACTTCCAGGGTTGCTACATCGATCGGGATGAGTTGCTCTCGCGAATTTTGGTATTGCAGCGTTAAAAAAAGCCCCGATCCAGCCGTGACTGGATCGGGGCAGAGTGCCTTGTGTGAGCGTGACATCCTGAGGGTGACCAAACCTTCAAGCTGAGTGCCTGAGTTCAGTGTGCCCATTAATGCGTTCGGTAAACGGCCCGAAAACGACATGCTCATAGCCATCTGAGGCATTCGTGCAATCTGCCCTTGCCGACCGCTTGGGCGGCTACCAGAATCGAGGTCAAACCCCGTTCCCTTCACCAGGATAAACGTCATGATGCACGCGGATTTGATTGACCAGGATGACCT
Source organism: Pseudomonas sp. FH1 (assembly GCF_000510895.2). Lineage (NCBI taxonomy): Bacteria > Pseudomonadati > Pseudomonadota > Gammaproteobacteria > Pseudomonadales > Pseudomonadaceae > Pseudomonas > Pseudomonas sp. FH1. The sequence continues at coordinate 33,287 of NZ_AOHM01000025.1, read as the reverse complement.
GCTGGGCCAACTGCGCTCACTGGGTTTTGAAGTGTCCAGCGGCGCCACCGCCGAGCAGGCCTGCGAGTGTGCGGTGCGTGGGTTGAGCGAGGCGCGGGCCAAGGCGCTCAAAGGGATGGTTGAACAGATGTACACCGGCAGCGCGACGATCCTGCCGGCGGTGCGGCAGGCAATCGACAAGCAGCTATTGCCGGCGTTGGTGCAGTTCAAACAGAACTCCGGCGCCTGAATAGATCACTGTGGCGAGCGGGCTTGCCACAACCATAACCACAACCACAACCACAACCACAACCACAACAAGCCTGCTCCCACAGGGTCTAGAGCCTTACGCTGGCAAACGTCGATTCGTTACGCGCCTGACTCAACGCCGACATCGGCCCCGACAACGGTGACAACACCAGCGCCTGCGGAATCGGCATCATCGCCACTTGTTGGGTGGTGTTGGAGCCCACACGCTCATCCCGTGGCGGAATGCCGAAGTATTCGCGGTAGCACTTGGAGAAGTGCGGCGTGGAGACAAACCCGCACACCGACGCCACTTCGATGATCGACATCGGCGTTTGCTTGAGCAACTGCCGTGCGCGGATCAGGCGCAGCTTGAGGTAGTAGCGCGACGGCGAACAGTGCAGGTATTTCTGGAACAGACGCTCCAGTTGGCGGCGGGACACGGCGACGTACACCGCCAGTTCGTCCAGGTCGATCGGTTCTTCCAGGTTGGCCTCCATCAGCGCGACGATTTCCTGCAGCTTCGGCTGGTTGGTGCCGAGCATGTGCTTGAGCGGCACACGCTGGTGATCCTGTTCGTTGCGGATGCGTTCGTACACGAACATCTCGGAGATGGCGGCCGACAGTTCACGGCCGTGGTCGCGGCTGATCAGGTGCAGCATCATGTCCAGTGGCGCGGTGCCGCCGGAGCTAGTGAAGCGGTTGCGGTCGAGGGTGAACAGGCGTGTGCTCATGGCCACGCGGGGGAAGGCTTCCTGCATCGAGGCCAGGCATTCCCAGTGCACGCTGCAATCAAACCCATCGAGCAAACCGGCGCAGGCCAGTGCCCAACTGCCGGTGCACACTGCGCCCAAGCGGCGCGATTGGCGCGCCTGGCTTTGCAGCCACGACACATGTTCACGGGTAACGGTGCGCTGGATACCCACGCCGCCGCACACGATCACGGTGTCCAGGGCTGGGGCTTTGTGCATGGAAGCATCGGGGGTGATTTGCAGACCGTCGCTGGCCCACACCTGGTTTCCGTCGACACTCAAGGTCGTCCAGCGATACAACTCGCGACCGGAGAGCTGGTTGGCCATGCGCAGGGGTTCGACTGCGGAGGCCAGGGAAATCAGCGTGAAATTGTCCAGCAGCAAAAAGCCGATGGATTGAGGCGCACGGTTCTGGGGTTGGGCCCCGGAGTTGAACGACGTCATCGCGGTATCTCCTCACACAAAGCGGGTGATGGCCTCAGGCGAGGCTCTTGTTATTGCGCTCTTCATCCAGCCAGGAGAGAGGCTTTGAATTGATAGAGCAAATGCCATGCCTAAAATTGAATGGCCGTCCAATAACTCCTAAAAACGACCTGATGACGCGTCTAGATAAGCCCGCGCCGCGAGTACGGATATAGCCGGAATCGGCTGTAGGAACGAGTCTGCCCACGAGGCGTGAGCAGATCGGTAGCACTTGTGGGAAGGCGCTTTGCGGGTGTGGGAGAAGTCTGTCACCCCAAGCACGGGTGACCGGTGGTCAGGCGGGAAATCGTTCGGTAGCTACTTATCTGTTTGCGACGCGCTAAAAGGTGGCGCGTTTGGATCCGGGTGTTCACTTAATGAGCAGGAGTGCCACTCAACACTCCACAGCACTCACGGCCAACCCACCCCGCGATGTCTCTTTGTATTTGTCATGCATATCCGCCCCGGTATCGCGCATGGTGCGGATCACCCGGTCCAGGGAGATAAAGTGCTGGCCATCGCCACGCAGCGCCATTTGCGCAGCGTTGATCGCCTTCACCGCCGCAATCGCATTGCGCTCGATGCACGGCACTTGTACTAGCCCACCCACCGGGTCGCAGGTAAGGCCCAGGTTATGTTCCAGGCCGATCTCGGCGGCGTTGCACAGCTGCTCCGGCGTAGCACCGAGGATCTCGGCCAAGCCGGCGGCGGCCATGGCGCACGCCGAACCCACTTCGCCCTGGCAACCGACTTCGGCACCGGAGATCGAGGCGTTCTTCTTGCACAGGATCCCCACCGCCGCCGCACCCAGCAGGTAGTCGACGACGTTGGCTTCAGTCACTTCCTCGCTGAACTTCATGAAGTAGTGCAACACCGCCGGAATAATCCCCGCCGCGCCGTTGGTAGGCGCGGTGACCATACGTCCACCCGCGGCGTTTTCTTCATTGACCGCCAGCGCGAACAGATTGACCCATTCCATGGCGCTCAAGGTCGAGCCGATCACATTGGGCTTGTTCAATTCCTGCAGGCTGCGGTGCAACTTGGCCGCACGCCGGCGCACGTTCAAACCGCCAGGCAGGATGCCTTCGTGCTTGAGGCCTTGCTCCACGCAATCCTGCATGGCGCGCCAGAGCTTCATCAGGCCACTGCGGATTTCTTCTTCGGAGCGCCAGACCTTTTCATTGGCCAGCATCAACTCGGCCACGCGCAGGTTGTGGGTCTTGCACAGCTGCAACAGCTCGACCGCGCTGGAAAAATCGTAAGGCAACTCGGTGCGGTCCATATCGGCCACGCCGCTTTGCGCCTGGGCTTCATCCACTACGAAACCGCCACCCACTGAATAGTAGGTGTCGCGGTGCAGTTCAGCGCTGTCGCCGTACACCACCAGCGTCATGGCGTTGGGGTGGAACGGCAGGTTTTCGTCGAGCAGGCGCATGTCCCGCGCCCAGACGAAGGGCACCGGCAAACGCCCGTCCAGCAGCAAGGTGTCGGTCTCGCGCAGGGTGTGAATGCGCAGGCCGATTTGCGATGGATCGATCGCGTCCGGCCACTCGCCCATCAGCCCCATGATGGTCGCGGTGTCGCTGCCGTGGCCAATGCCGGTGGCGGACAAGGAGCCGTAAAGCTGAACTTCGACGCGCCGCACTTGTTCCAACAGTTCACGTTCACGCAAGCCTTGAACGAACAACGCCGCGGCGCGCATGGGGCCGACGGTGTGAGAACTCGAAGGCCCGATGCCGATCTTGAACAGGTCGAAAACACTGATAGCCATTGCCGTGGAACTCCGCAGGTGAGCAAACCGGGCACCAAGGAGCTGCTACGCTCAAATCGCCCAGATGGCGGCATCATCAAGCTTTTGCTGACCGCCACGGCGTCTCACACCGACGTAACCATGCTCACCAGCGTCGCTTGCGTACGATCACCTGTTTTGGCCGTTTTTAGCGGTGCAGATGGACGAAAACTGCAGTTTCGCCTCTGGAAAAATCTGTAAGCGACGTCACCGACACTGGATACGACCATCCCTGTACTGGATACGACGCCCCCTGTAGGCGTCAGATTTTCACTGGTACATGATCAGTCTCGACTCGTTTGCAAGGCACCGTGCCAGAGCTGTTGTCGCACGCACCAACCGCAACACTTATAAAGCGCGGCGAATGCCGCCAGAAAAAACACAGGAGTCTACCCAGATGAAAGGTTCACCCTCGTTGTTGTTGGCCGCCATGCTGAGTCTGCCAGTCATGGCGCACGCCGCAGAACCGGCACAATGTCAGACCGTCAACTTCTCCGATGTCGGCTGGACCGACATCACCGTCACCACCGCGACCACAAGCGAGATCCTCAAGGGCCTGGGCTACAAGCCGCGCACCACGATGATTTCGGTACCCGTGACCTACAAGTCCCTGGCCGACGGCAAGAACATGGACATCTTCCTCGGCAACTGGATGCCGACCATGGAAAACGACATCAAGCAGTACCGTGATGCCGGCACCGTGGAAACCGTGCGCGCCAACCTGGAGAACGCCAAGTACACCCTGGCTGTCCCGGAAGCGCTGTACAACAAAGGCCTGAAGGACTTCGCCGACATCGCCAAATTCAAGGATGAGCTGGGCGGCAAGATCTACGGCATCGAGCCAGGCAACGACGGCAACCGCACCATCCAGACGCTGATCGACAAAGACGCCTTCGGCCTGAAAACCGCCGGTTTCAAAGTCGTCGAATCCAGCGAAGCCGGCATGCTCTCCCAGGTCGAACGCGCCTCCAAGCGTGACCAGGCCATCGTGTTCCTCGGCTGGGAACCGCACCCGATGAACACCCGCTTCAAGATGAAGTACCTGACCGGCGGTGACGACTCGTTCGGCCCCAACTACGGCCAGGCCACCATCTACACCAACACCCGCAAGGGTTATACCCAGGAATGCAGCAACGTCGGCCAGTTGCTGAAAAACCTGGTGTTCACCCTGGATATGGAAAGCACCCTGATGGGTAAAGTCCTGGACGACAAACAAAAGCCTGACGCCGCCGCCAAGGCCTGGCTGAAAGCCAACCCGCAAGTCCTCGACACCTGGCTCGCCGGTGTCACCACCGTAGATGGCAAACCAGGACTCGACGCCGTTAAAGCCTACCTCGCCAAGTAATGTTGTCCCCGGGGCGGTGCGCTGCCCCGGGATGTTTTCCCTCTTCGCATGTGGACATTCACTACCATGCTGACTGAACAGAAAATCCCACTAGGCCAGTACATCGCTGCCTTCGTCGAATGGTTGACCCAACACGGCGCCAACTACTTCGACGCAATCGCATCGACACTGGAAACGATGATCCACGGCGTGACGTTCGCGCTGACCTGGTTCAATCCGCTGGCATTGATCGGTCTGATTGCGCTGCTGGCTCACTTTATCCAACGTAAATGGGGACTGACTGTCTTTGTCATCGCCTCCTTCCTGCTGATCCTCAACCTGGGGTATTGGCAGGAAACCATGGAGACCCTGGCGCAAGTGCTGTTCGCCACCCTGGTCTGCGTGGTCATCGGTGTGCCGCTGGGCATTGTTGCCGCGCACAAACCGTTGTTCTACACCATGATGCGGCCGGTGCTCGATCTGATGCAGACCGTACCGACCTTCGTCTACCTCATCCCTACCCTGACCCTCTTCGGGCTGGGTGTGGTGCCTGGTTTGATCTCTACGGTGGTGTTCGCGATTGCCGCGCCGATCCGCCTGACCTACCTGGGTATCCGTGATGTACCGCAAGAGTTGATGGACGCCGGCAAGGCCTTTGGCTGCTCGCGCCGTCAGTTGCTCTCGCGCATTGAACTGCCCCACGCCATGCCGAGCATTGCCGCCGGCATTACCCAATGCATCATGCTGTCGTTGTCGATGGTAGTGATCGCGGCCCTGGTGGGCGCCGACGGCCTCGGCAAACCGGTGGTCAACGCGCTGAACACCGCCGATATCGCCTTGGGCTTTGAAGCCGGTCTCGCGATCGTGCTGCTGGCCATCATGCTCGACCGCATCTGCAAACAACCCGACGCTAAAGTAGGGGGTGATGCATGAGCATTATCCGATTCGACAATGTCGACGTGATCTTTTCCAAAGACCCACGCGAGGCGCTCAAGCTGCTGGACCAAGGCATGAGCCGTAATGAAATCCTGAAAAAGACCGGGCAGATTGTCGGCGTAGAAAAGGCCAGCCTGGATGTCCAGAAAGGCGAGATCTGTGTGCTGATGGGCCTGTCGGGCTCCGGCAAATCCAGTCTGTTGCGCTGCATCAACGGCCTCAACACCGTCAGCCGTGGCCAGTTGTTCGTGGAGCATGAAGGTCGCCAGATCGACATCGCCTCCTGCACACCCGCCGAGCTGAAAATGATGCGCACCAAACGCATCGCCATGGTGTTCCAGAAGTTCGCCCTGATGCCTTGGCTAACGGTGCGCGAAAACATCAGCTTCGGCCTGGAAATGCAGGGCCGTCCGGAGAAAGACCGACGCAAGCTGGTGGATGAAAAGCTCGAACTGGTAGGCCTGACCCAATGGCGCAACAAGAAGCCGGACGAACTCTCCGGCGGCATGCAGCAGCGGGTCGGCCTGGCCCGCGCGTTGGCGATGGACGCCGACATCCTGCTGATGGACGAACCCTTCTCCGCCCTCGACCCGCTGATCCGCCAAGGCCTGCAGGATGAGTTGCTGGAACTGCAACGCAAGCTGAGCAAGACCATCGTCTTCGTGAGCCACGACCTCGACGAGGCGCTCAAACTGGGCAGCCGCATCGCAATCATGAAAGACGGCAAGATCATCCAGTACAGCGTGCCGGAAGAGATCGTGCTGAACCCGGCGGACGACTATGTGCGCACCTTCGTCGCGCATACCAACCCGCTGAACGTACTGTGCGGCCGCAGCCTGATGCGCACCCTGGACAACTGCAAGCGTGTGAACGGTTCAGTGTGCCTGGACCCAGGCGGCGACTCATGGCTGGACCTGGCCGAAGGCAACACCATCAAAGGTGCCCGCCAGAATGGCGCGGTGATGAACCTGCAGAACTGGGCGCCAGGCCAAGCGGTGGAAGGCCTGGGCCGGTTGCCTACGCTGGTGGATTCGAATATCGGCATGCGCGACGCGTTGCAGATTCGTTATCACACCGGGAACAAGCTGGTGTTGCATGACAACAACCAGGTGGTGGGGATTCTCGGAGACAGCGAGTTGTACCACGCCCTGCTGGGCAAGAACCTGGGGTAATCCCCCAGGTACAAAAACGCCGCGAGGATCGCGGCGTTTTGTTTTACAGATGGATGATCAACCTTCAGCTATAGACACGGCCAAGGAGCTGCCGATGGCTTTCAAACTGATCGAGCACGTCCCGGGTGATCTGTTCCTGGGCGAAGCCCATCAGGTCGTACTCCTGAGGTCCGTTGTGCAGGTAGACCTCAGCGCGGTAGTAACGCGTGCGCTCTTCCTCGGGCAGGTCGCTCGGTGCCGACGAGTAAGCATCCAGGCTCACTTCGTAGACAAACGGGTTGCCCTCTTCCATCTCGATGCGCACACCGATGCAGCGCTTGGATTTACCCAGCAGCGTCTGCACTTCCAGCCCCTGTTCACGCAAGGCCGTCGCCGCTTCTTCCAACGCCGGCGTGACGTGCTTGTCCATGAAGCGTTGCACGGTGCCTTGGCTCGGTTGCAGGTCCAGCGCGGTCAAACGCTCGCTGAAACCACGGCGGCCACGCTCGGCCAGTTGCGCCTGCTCCTGTTCGATAGCCACGTCCTGGCGCATCGCCTTGTGCAAGCCGAACATGAAGAAGATCAACACCACCGAGAACGGCAGCCCCGCCAGCACCACCATGGTCTGCATGGCTTCGAAGTTGCCGGCGAACAACAGGCCGATGGTCACCAGGGTGATCACCGCCGACCAGAAGATCCGCAGCCAGTGCGGCGCATCTTCATCCACATTGCCGCCTTTGCACGACAGGTTGGCCATCATCACCGCGCCGGAATCCGCCGGGGTCAGGAACAGCACGAAGCCCACGAAGATCGACACGCCGATGACGACTTTCGACGCCGGGTAATGCTCAAGCAACTGGTAGATCGCCATGGACGGCTGTTCCAGTGCGGTCTTGCCCAACTCCACCGCACCGTGGTTCAGCACCAGGTCCAAGGCCGAGTTACCGAAGATCGACAACCACGCCAGGGTGAAACCCAGCGGGATCAGCAGCACGCCGGCCACCAGTTCACGCACCGTACGACCACGGGAAATACGCGCGATGAACATGCCCACGAATGGCGCCCAGGAAATCCACCAGGCCCAGTAGAACAGGGTCCACAGGCCCATCCAGCGCTCGGTTTTGTCGGCGTCGCCTTCGTACACATAGAGGTCGAAGGTTTTCAGCACCAGACCGTTCATGTAGTCGCCGATGTTCTGCACAAAGCCGTTGAGCAAGTGCAAGGTCGGGCCAAACAACAGCACGAAGATCAGCAGGCCGCTGAACAACACGATGTTGAGGTTGGACAGGCGGCGAATGCCGTTCTCCACGCCCGACACGGCGGCGATGGTCGCCACGGTGCTCATCACGATGATCACGATCAGCAGGTTGGTGTTGCTGTGCTCCATGCCGAACAGGTTTTCCAACCCGGACGACACCTGCATCGAACCAATCCCCAGGTTCGTCACCAGGCCCAACAGGGTCACGAACATGCCGAAACCGTCCACTGCGTGGCCGGCCGCGCCTTTCACCCAACGCTCGCCCACCAGCGGGTACAGCGCCGAACGCAAGGCCAGCGGCTGGTTATGACGGTACGCGAAGTACGCCACGGCCAGGCCGACCAGGGCGTAGATCGCCCAGCCGTGCAGGCCCCAGTGCAGGAAGGTCAATTGCAGCGCCTGGCGTGCGGCGCCATTGCTGGCGGCAGCGCCTTCGGGCGGGTTGAAGTAGTGGTCCAGCGGCTCGGAAGCACCGAAGTACAGCAGCGAAATGCCGATGCCCGACGAGAACAACATGCCGGCCCAGGCGCCGTAGCTGAAGTCCGGGGTGTCGTCCTTGCTGCCCAGTTTCAATTTGCCATAGGAAGAAAACGCCAGGCCGACCACGAACACCAGGTAGGCGGCGATGACCACCATGTAGTACCAGCCGAAGCTTTTCGACAGCCACGCCTGGGCGACACCGAGCATGCGCCCGGCCTCCTGCGGGGCGATGATCAGGATGGCAGTCAACAACAGAATCAACGCGGTGGAGGTGTAGAACACCCAACCGTTGACCCGCACCTTTTCCGGTGGGGTCTTTATAAGAGAGGCAGAACTCATGGCGCAGATGCTCCGGGCAGTGCGAGAGAGAAACACAAGGCAACGGTTATCCCGGGACATCGATTTTTCGGCAGTCGACGGACGGGTGTTATAAAGACACCCCTTAAATCCCTGCACCCCATGAGCGCAGTGCCCAGGGACGTTTCAGGGGTTTAACCAGGTGCCAGATGTCGCGCCTACATGTAGGAAACACCTGTAGGACGCGACCATTTGTCGCAGATCTTATTCTTTGTTGATTGAACGCTCAATCAAAACAAAATAGACTGGCCCTCAAGCCGACGGACGTTGATCGCCCATCGGCAGGCCTAAGGAGAGGTGCTACATGCCCAAGGTCGGTATGCAACCCATACGCCGCCAGCAGTTGATCGAAGCCACGCTGACGGCCATCGATCAGGTCGGAATGGGAGATGCCAGCATTGCGCTGATCGCCCGTTTGGCCGGCGTTTCGAACGGCATCATCAGTCACTACTTTCAGGACAAGAACGGCCTGATCGCCGCGACGATGCGGTACTTGATGAATGCGCTGATCGAGAACGTCCACGAACGCAGGCTCGCACTGAAGGACGACAGCCCACGGGCACACCTTCAAGTGATCATCGAGGGCAACTTCGATGCCAGCCAGGTCAACGGCCCGGCAATGAAAACCTGGCTGGCCTTCTGGGCCACCAGCATGCATCACCCGTCATTGCACAGGTTGCAGCGGATCAACGATCAACGTCTGTATTCCAACCTGTGCTGCCAGTTCCGCCGAGTGCTGCCGCTGCCGCACGCACGCAAAGCAGCCCGAGGCCTGGCGGCCCTGATCGACGGTTTATGGTTGCGCGGCGCCCTGTCGGGAGACGCTTTCGACACGGCGCAGGCGCAACGGATCGCTTACGAATACATGGATTTCCAATTGGCCAAGCAGGTGAGTTAGAGCACACATAACCGCTCAACCCCTGAACTGCTGTCGCTCAGTGTTGCCACACCCTTATGGCTCACTGTTCGGCGGTTAACGCCAACCACTTATGCACTTGCGAGGACTTTATGGCCCGTTTCGACCTGCAAAAACTCTACATTGACGGCGGCTACAGCGACGCTGGCAGCGATGCCACCTTCGAAGCCATCAACCCGGCTAACGGTGAAGTTCTCGCCCAAGTGCAACGCGCGACTAAAGAAGACGTTGAACGTGCCGTGGTCAGCGCCGAAAAAGGCCAGAAAATCTGGGCCGCCATGACCGCCATGGAGCGTTCGCGCATCCTGCGTCGTGCCGTCGACATCCTGCGCGAGCGCAACGACGAGCTGGCCGCCCTGGAAACCCTGGACACCGGTAAATCCTTCTCCGAAACCAAGTACGTCGACATCGTTACCGGCGCTGACGTGCTGGAATACTACGCAGGCCTGGTGCCGGCCATCGAAGGCGAGCAGATCCCACTGCGCGACACTTCGTTCGTCTACACCCGCCGCGAGCCGCTGGGCGTGGTCGCCGGTATCGGCGCGTGGAACTACCCGATCCAGATCGCCCTGTGGAAATCCGCACCGGCCCTGGCTGCCGGTAACGCGATGATCTTCAAGCCGAGCGAAGTCACCTCGCTGACCACCCTGAAACTGGCCGAGATCTACACCGAAGCCGGCGTTCCGGCGGGCGTGTTCAACGTACTGACCGGTAGCGGCCGTGAAGTCGGCACCTGGCTGACCGAGCACCCGCGCATCGAGAAAGTCTCGTTCACCGGCGGCACCGATACCGGCAAGAAAGTCATGGCCAGCGCTTCCAGCTCGTCGCTCAAAGACGTGACCATGGAACTGGGCGGCAAGTCCCCGCTGATCATCTTCGACGACGCCGACCTCGACCGCGCCGCCGACACCGCGATGATGGCCAACTTCTACAGCTCCGGCCAGGTCTGCACCAACGGCACTCGTGTATTCGTACCCAAGCACCTGCAAGCGGCGTTCGAAGCCAAGATCGTTGAGCGTGTCGCGCGCATTCGCGTTGGCAACCCGGAAGACGAAAACACCAACTTCGGTCCGCTGGTCAGCTTTGCCCACATGGAAAGCGTGCTGGGCTACATCGCCAAGGGCAAAGAGCAAGGCGCCCGCCTGCTGTGCGGCGGCGACCGCCTGACCGACGGCGACTTCGCCAAAGGCGCCTTCGTGGCCCCGACCGTGTTCACCGACTGCACCGACGACATGGTCATCGTGCGTGAAGAAATCTTCGGCCCAGTGATGAGCATCCTCACCTACGAAACCGAAGAAGAAGTGATCCGCCGCGCCAACGACACCGACTTCGGCCTGGCCGCAGGCCTGGTGACCAAGGACCTGAACCGCGCCCACCGCGTGATTCATCAGCTGGAAGCGGGTATCTGCTGGATCAACGCCTGGGGCGAATCCGACGCGAAGATGCCGGTCGGTGGCTACAAGCAATCCGGTGTGGGCCGTGAGAACGGCATCAGCTCGCTGAACAACTTCACCCGCATCAAATCGGTACAGGTTGAGCTGGGCGACTACGCCTCGGTGTTCTAAGACCCGAGCCTTGTATTGCCTGTGAGTGCCCTATCGCAGGCAAGCCAGCTCCCACAGTTGGAATGCGTTCCCCTGTGGGAGCCGGGCTTGCCCGCGATGAGGCCCGACCTGACTATCTCAAAAGAGGGTGCATCCAATGTCCCAAGAATACGATTACATCATTGTGGGTGCCGGCTCCGCCGGTAACACCCTGGCGACCCGTCTGACCGAAGACGAAGGCGTCACCGTCCTGCTGCTGGAAGCCGGTGGTCCCGACTACCGTTTCGACTTCCGCACGCAAATGCCAGCCGCCCTGGCCTTCCCACTGCAAGGCCGCCGCTACAACTGGGCCTACGAGACCGATCCAGAGCCACACATGGACGGCCGTCGCATGGAATGCGGTCGCGGTAAGGGCCTGGGTGGTTCTTCGCTGATCAACGGCATGTGCTACATCCGTGGCAACGCCATGGACTACGACAACTGGGCGAAATTGCCAGGCCTGGAAAACTGGACCTACCTGGACTGCCTGCCGTATTTCCGCAAGGCCGAAACCCGCGACATCGGCCCGAACGACTGGCACGGTGGCGATGGCCCGGTCAGCGTGACCACGCCAAAAGCCGGCAACAACCCGCTGTTCCACGCCATGGTTGAAGCCGGCGTACAGGCCGGTTACCCGCGCACCGTCGACCTGAACGGCTACCAGCAGGAAGGCTTCGGCCCGATGGACCGTACCGTCACGCCTAAAGGCCGTCGCGCCAGCACCGCGCGTGGTTACCTGGACACTGCCAAAAAGCGTTCGACCCTGACCATCGTCACCCACGCCCTTACCGACAAAGTCTTGTTCGAAGGCAAGCGTGCCGTGGGCGTGCGTTACCTGATCGGCGCCGCTGAAGAGCGCGTTGAAGCCCGCGCCCGTAAAGAAGTGCTGGTGTGCAGCGGCGCAATCGCTTCGCCGCAACTGCTGCAACGCTCCGGCGTCGGCCCGGCCAAACTGCTGGAAAGCCTCGACATCCCAGTGGTCCACGACCTGCCCGGCGTCGGCGAAAACCTGCAGGACCACCTTGAGCTGTACCTGCAATACGCGTGCACTCAGCCGGTCTCGCTGTACCCGTCGCTGCTCTGGTACAACCAGCCGGCCATTGGTGCCGAATGGCTGTTCAACGGCACCGGTATCGGCGCCAGCAACCAGTTCGAAGCGGGCGGTTTCATCCGTACCCGTGAAGAATTCGAGTGGCCGAACATCCAATACCACTTCCTGCCGGTGGCAATTAACTACAACGGCAGCAACGGTGTGAAAGAGCACGGTTTCCAGGCGCACATGGGTTCCATGCGTTCGCCGAGCCGTGGTCGCATCCAGCTGAAGTCGAAGAACCCACGGGACTACCCGAGCATCCTCTTCAACTACATGGCCACCGAACAGGACTGGCAGGAATTTCGCGATGGCATCCGCCTGACCCGTGAAATCATGCAACAGCCTGCTCTAGACCAGTACCGTGGCCGCGAGATCAGCCCCGGCATTGACGTGCAAACCGATGAGCAGCTCGACACGTTCATCCGTGAGCACGCCGAGACTGCGTTCCACCCGTCCTGCTCGTGCAAGATGGGCACCGACGAGATGGCCGTAGTGGACGGCGAAGGCCGCGTGCATGGCATGCAGGGTCTGCGCGTTGTGGATGCGTCGATCATGCCGATCATCACCACCGGCAACCTGAACGCGCCGACGATCATGATCGCCGAGAAAATCGCCGACAAGATCCGTGGCCGCCAGCCACTGCCGCGCAGCACCGCCGACTACTACGTGGCGGGCGATGCGCCGGTGCGTGGCAAGCCGATGCGTGAAGTGGGTCCGACTGCGCAGTAACTGATACACCCTTGTGGCGAGCGGGCTTGCCCCGCGTTGGAGTGCGTAGCGCTCCCAAGGTTTTTGGGGCCGCTGCGCAGCCCAACGCGGGGCAAGCCCGCTCGCCACAATAGTTCACCTGCCACAAATGGTTGCCTTTCCTTGATCAGCTCCCAGCCCAGGCCTACTCTGTTTGCCTGCCCGCGACGAGCCGCCCACAAGGAAGGCCCCATGTTCGACCACCACGCCACACTCAAAAAACACTTCAGTGCCCTGCGCACCACCGCCGAATTCTTCTCCCTGCGCTACGTACGCGAATCCGGCCAATATCTGGCCGTACGCAAGAACGTCGCCGAACCACCGCACCTGAACCACGACGAAGGCGCCATGCTCACCGTGCGTCTCAACGGTGTGGAAGCCTACGCGGCAACCAACGACATTTCCCTGCCTGGCCTGCAAGCCGCCCTTGAGCGGGCCGAACAGCAAGCCCGGTTGATCAAGCCCCACGCCCTGCTCGACCTGCGCGACCAGCATGTCTCCAGTGATGTGGCCGACTATTTATCCCCTGAACTCAACCAAGCCTTCCCGTCCTTGAGCGACTGCTACCAGCTGCTGGGCGACGAATCCGCCGCTGTGCCGAAGGACGAGCGCCTGGTGAGCTGGGAAGTCAGCCTCGGCCTGACCCACGTCGAGCAGATCTACCTCAACAACGCTGGCGCCGAACTGCGCCAGGCCCAGCGCTTCGTGTTCCCCGGCGTCAACGTGACCGCCTACGACGGCAACGATAGCCAGAGCCGTACCCTGGGTGGCAGCAACTTCGGCCAGCAAGGCGGCTTTGATGTGATCAGCCGCTTCGGCCTGGTCGGTGCCGCGCCACGCATTGCCGACGAAGCCCTGCAACTGCTGCTCGCGCCGAACACCCCCAACGGCCCACGCGACCTGCTGCTGATGCCCGACCAGATGATCCTGCAGATTCACGAATCCATCGGCCACCCGCTGGAGCTGGATCGCATTCTGGGTGACGAGCGCAATTACGCTGGCACCAGTTTTGTGAAGGCCAGCGACTTCGGCCATCTGCACTATGGCTCCCAGTTGCTCAACGTAACGTTCGACCCGGATATCCCCGAGCAACTCGCCAGCTACAGCCATGACGATGACGGCACGCCCGCCAGCAAGCAGTTCCTGATCCGCGAAGGGCTGCTGCTCAAACCGCTGGGCGGTGCGCTGTCGCAGTTCCGTTCGGGTATGAGCGGCGTAGCCAACAGCCGGGCCAGCAGTTGGAACCGCGCGCCCATCGACCGCATGGCCAACCTGAACATCGAAGCGGGCGACAAGAGCCTGGCGCAACTGATCGGCGGTATCGAAAACGGTGTGCTGATGTCGACCAACCGTTCATGGTCCATCGACGATGCGCGCAACAAATTCCAGTTCGGCTGCGAATGGGGCCAATTGATCGAGAACGGCGAGCTGAAAGGCGTGGTGAAGAACCCCAACTACCGCGCCATTTCTGCCAACTTCTGGCGCAACCTCAGCGCGGTCGGTGACGCCAGCACCTTCAAGGTGTTGGGCACGCCGAACTGCGGCAAAGGCGAACCCAACCAAGTGATCCGCGTCGGCCATGCGTCGCCGGCCTGCGTATTCAGTGATGTCGACGTATTTGGGGGAGACGCCTGATGAACAACTTCAAGGCATTGGTGGAATGGCTCAAGCACACCATCACCGACAACGAACAGTTCCACCTGGGCTATGCGGATGAAGCGTCCGAATTCGTGCGCTTCAACCACGCCAAGGTGCGCCAGGCCGGCCAGGTGCAACAGGCCAGCCTCAACCTGAAACTGATCAACGACGGCCGCCACGCCGACCTCGGCATCACCCTGGCCGGCGAGCCCGAACTGGACCGCCAACGCTTGGCCGACGGCCTACAACAGTTGCGTGAAACCCTGCCGCTGCTGCCCCAGGATCCGTACCTGCTGCTGAACCACAATGCCTGGCAAAGCAGCAACGAACAAACCCGCCCGCTGCCGGAACTGGCCCAGGTACTGGAAGACATCAGCCAGGCCGCCCACGGCGTCGACCTGGTCGGTTTCTATGCGGCCGGCCCCATCAGCCGGGGCTTTGCCAGTTCGTCGGGCGCCTTCGGCTGGCACCAGGCCAATAGCTTCAACTTCGATTTCAGCCTGTTTCACGCCAATGGCGAAGCGGTGAAAGCCAGCTACGCCGGGCACACCTGGGACAGCGCCGAGTTTGCCGCGCGCTTCCAGCAGGCCCGCGAACAGCTGGAGTTCCTCGGCCGGCCACTGCACACACTGGCGCCTGGGCAATACCGCGCCTACCTCGCCCCGGCGGCGATTGAAGAGATCATCAGCATCATCACTTGGGGTGGTTTTTCAGCCCAGGCCATCGCCAGCAAGGGCAGTTCGCTGCAAAAGCTGTACGCCGGCGAACAGTCCCTGAGCCCGCTGGTGACGCTGACGGAACAGATCAGCGGTTCCCTGAGCCAGGCGTTTTCCACCGAAGGTTACCCGCGCGGCGACGTCACGCTGATCAAGGCGGGAAACGCCGAGGGCCAATTGATCAATTCGCGCAGCGCCGCCGAATACGGCTTGAGCACCAATGGCGCAAGCAGCGATGAATCGCCCAGCGCCTTGCAGATGGCCGGCGGCAGCCTGGCCCAGGCCGATATCCTCAAGCAGTTGGGCACCGGGTTGTACATCAGCAACCTGTGGTACCTGAACTATTCCGACCTGCCGGCGGCACGTCTGACCGGCATGACGCGCTTCGCCACCTTCTGGGTGGAAGACGGCGAGATCAAGGCGCCGGTCAGCACCATGCGCTTTGATGACAGTGTCTACAGCCTGCTCGGTTCGCAGCTCGAAGCCCTGACCTCTGATCGGGAGTTGCTGCTTTCTGCCAGCACTTACAGTCAGCGCAATACCGCCTCAAATCTGCTGCCAGGAGCGTTGGTAAAACGCCTGACACTTACTCTGTAAGCGTCTTACGCCTGTAGGCAGAGGCATTCCTACAGGCGTTTCTCCTCCACCGTAGGACACCTTCCTTTCCTCCAGAATCCTCGTTATAAGGGTTAATGGCATCCCGCCACCCCCACCCACGAGAGCACGACCTTGCCCGGGAAGGGCAAGCTGGAGCGTTGACATGAACCATGGAAGTTTTGTCATTGAGAAGCTGTTCAAGCACTACAACGTTCATGTTGAGCAGCTAGGAAACGATTCTGGAAAGAAGACCGTCTTGATGGTCAATGGCGCGCTGTCCACCACGCGCTCCTTCGCCCGCACCAGCAAATGCCTGGCGGAGCATTTCAATGTGGTGCTGTTCGATCTGCCGTTCTCCGGCTACTCCCGCGAACACAACACTGAGCTGGACCTGGTGACCAAGGACGACGAAGTGCAGATGCTGCGCGCGCTGGTCGAGCGCTTTCAGGTCAACCACCTGGTATCGGCCTCCTGGGGCGGCATCTCGACGTTGCTGACCCTGGCGCACAACCCACCCTCCATCGAAAGCTCAGTGGTGATGGCCCTGGCACCCAACCTCAACCAAGCCATGCTCGATTATGTGGAACGCGTACGTGTATTGATCGAGGCCGATGACAAGTCCGCCGTCGGCCACTTGCTCAATGAAACCGTCGGCCAATATTTGTCGCCCCGGCTCAAACGCAACAACCACCGTCACCTGTCGACCATGGCCACCACCGAATACCGCCAGGCGCGGTTTCATATCCACCAAGTGCTGGCCTTGGGTGACGGCAACTATCTGCCGGCACTCAAGCAGATTGAAACGCCGGTGCACTTTCTCAACGGTGCTCTCGACGAATACACCCCCGCCGCCGAGGCCCAGTTGTTCAAGCAATACGTGGGGCGCAGCAGTTTCGCTGTGGCCGAACATACTGGCCACTTGCTCGACCTTGAATCCAACGAAGCCGCGGTGGCGGTGCACCGTGAACTGCTGGATTTCCTGGTGGGAAAAGGCGCGACGAATGGCGCATAATCGCCAACACATAGCCTGCTAACCAAAAGGGTTTCCATGCCGAACCGCGTCCCGCTCGATGCCAAGACCGCCCGCTGGCTCCCCTGGGTGGTCGCGATTGCCTTCTTCATGCAGTCGCTGGACGGGACGATCCTCAACACGGCATTACCGGCGATGGCCCGGGACCTCGCGGAAAACCCGCTGCGTATGCAAGGGGTGGTGATCGCCTACATGCTCACCGTCGCCTTGCTGATCCCGGCGTCGGGCTGGATCGCCGACCGCTTCGGCACTAAGAAAATCTTCTTTGGCGCAATCATGCTGTTCAGCATTGGCTCGCTGCTGTGCGCCCTGTCCAGCAGCTTGACCATGCTGGTGGGCGCACGGGTGATCCAAGGCCTGGGCGGTGCATTGATGCTGCCCGTCGGACGACTGGTGGTGCTGCGCGCCTACCCGCGCTCCGAACTGGTGCGCATCATGGGTTTCATCACCATCCCCGGTTTACTCGGCCCGTTGCTCGGCCCGACCATGGGTGGCTGGATGGTGCAATACCTGACCTGGCACTGGATCTTCCTGATCAACCTGCCGGTGGGCATGATTGGCTGCTACGCCGTGTGGAAATTCATCCCCGACCTGCGCGGCAGCGAGCGCACGCGCTTCGATGGGATCGGCTTCTTGCTGTTTGGCGCCGCGATGGTGCTGATCACTATCGCCATGGAAGGCCTGGGCGAACTGCACTTGCCGCACTTGAGGGTGATGTTGCTGCTGTTCGGCGGGCTCGCGTGCCTGGCGGCGTATTGGTTGCGGGCCGGGCACATCGATAATCCACTGTTTTCACCGGTGCTGTTCAAGACCCGCACCTTTGCCGTGGGCATCCTCGGCAACTTGTTCGCGCGGTTGGGCAGCGGCGCCCTGCCGTTCCTGGTGCCGTTGCTGTTACAGGTGGCGCTGGGGTACTCACCGTCGGAAGCCGGCATGAGCATGTTGCCCCTGGCGGCGGCGGCGATGTTTGCCAAGTCCGTGGCACGCCCGCTGATCGAACGCCTGGGCTACCGCATCGTGCTGACCGGCAACACCCTGGCCCTGGGCATCATGCTGGCGAGCATGGGACTGGTCACGGAACACACGCCCTACCCGCTGCTGCTGGGAATGCTGGCGGTGCTGGGGGCGATCAACTCGCTGCAATTTACCGCGATGAACACCGTCACCCTGATCGATCTCGATGACGCCCAGGCCAGCAGCGGCAACAGTCTGCTGTCGGTGGTGGCGCAATTGTCGTTGAGCCTCGGGGTCGCCTGCGCCGGCGCGCTGCTCGGCGGGTTTACCGCCGAAACCGGCAACGACGGCGTCAGCACGGTCCTCGGCGCATTCCAGCTGACCTTCCTCACGGTGGGCATCATGGCGATGCTGGCGGCCGCGATCTTCCTGCAACTGTCGCCAAAAGACGGCAAGCGTGCCGCCAGCCCCGAGCAGCATATCGAGCATTAACAGGCTTCTCGTCTAGAACTTGCGGGGAAATTCCCACAGGGCTGGTACACTGCGCGACATTTTGTTTTGCAGAGCCAGTCCCGTGACTACCATCGCCACCGCTTTTAATACTTTGCCCCTGTCCGCCGCCATGCTGGCTAACCTCGACTCGCTGGGTTATGTCGAGATGACGCAGATCCAGGCGCAAAGCTTGCCGGTGATCCTCAAGGGGCTGGACCTGATTGCCCAGGCCAAGACCGGCAGCGGCAAGACCGCCGCCTTCGGCATCGGTCTGTTGAACCCGATCAACCCGCGCTACTTCGGCTGCCAGGCCCTGGTGATGTGCCCGACCCGTGAGCTGGCCGACCAGGTCGCCAAGGAAATCCGCCGCCTGGCCCGTGCCGAAGACAACATCAAGGTGCTGACCCTGTGCGGCGGCGTGTCCCTCGGCCCGCAGATCGCCTCCCTGGAACACGGCGCCCACGTCATCGTCGGCACGCCGGGCCGTATCCAGCAGCACCTGCGCAAAGGTTCGCTGGTCCTCGACGGCCTGAACACGCTGATCCTCGATGAAGCTGACCGCATGCTCGACATGGGCTTCTACGACGCCATCGAAGACATCATCAGCAAGACCCCACCGCGCCGCCAGACCCTGCTGTTCTCGGCCACCTACCCGGTGAGCATCAAGCAGTTGGCCTCCAAGTTCATGCGCGCGCCGCAGCAAGTGAAGGCCGAAGCCTTCCACTCCGATGACCAGATCGAGCAGCGTTTCTACGAGATCTCGCCGGAAGAGCGCATGGACGCAGTGACCAAGGTATTGGCGCACTTTCGCCCAGCGTCTTGCGTAGCGTTCTGCTTTACCAAGCAGCAAGTGCAGGAAACCGTGGATCACCTGACGGCCAAGGGCATTTCCGCCGTCGGCCTGCACGGCGACCTGGAACAGCGCGACCGTGACCAGGTGCTGGCCATGTTCGCCAACCGCAGCACCTCAGTGC
This sequence comes from Pseudomonas sp. FH1, assembly GCF_000510895.2. Classification (NCBI taxonomy): domain Bacteria; kingdom Pseudomonadati; phylum Pseudomonadota; class Gammaproteobacteria; order Pseudomonadales; family Pseudomonadaceae; genus Pseudomonas; species Pseudomonas sp. FH1. Next base: position 13,813 of record NZ_AOHM01000025.1, on the reverse strand, counting down.
TGGTTGCCACCGACGTGGCTGCCCGTGGTCTGGACATCGACTCGCTGGACATGGTGATCAACGTCGAACTGGCCCGCGACTCAGAAATCCACATCCACCGCGTCGGCCGTACCGGTCGTGCCGGTGAGACCGGCATTGCCATCAGCCTGGTGGCGCCGTCCGAAGCGCACCGCGCCCAGGCCATCGAGCAACTGCAGAAGTCGCCGCTGAACTGGGACCAACTGGACAACCTCAAGCCGCAAAGCGGTGGCCCGTTGCTGCCACAGATGAGCACCCTGTGTATCGCTGCCGGCCGCAAGGACAAGGTTCGCCCAGGCGATATCCTTGGTGCGCTGACCGGTGAAGCCGGGATTCCGGGCGCCCAGGTCGGCAAGATCGCAATCTTTGACTTCCAGGCCTTCGTGGCCGTGGAACGTGGGATCGCCAAGCAGGCGTTGCAGCGTTTGAACGACGGCAAGATCAAAGGCCGTTCGTTGCGCGTGCGGATCCTGTAAAGCTCTCTCGTTCAATGGAGATCTAATGTAGGAGCGGGCTGTTGTGGCGAGGGAGCTTGCTCCCGCTGGGCTGCGCAGCGGCCCCACGATTTTGGGAGCGCTTCGCACTCCAGCGCGAGCAAGCTCGCTCGCCACAAAAAGCCCGCACCTACATTTAAACGTGCTTCAAATCAGATTTTTGTGAGGACACCGTTTTGCGCTCGACCGAAGTTGTGATCATTGGCGCCGGCGCCGCAGGCTTGATGTGCGCACTGACCGCCGCCGGGCGTGGGCGCAAAGTGATGTTGATCGACCATGCGAACAAGGCCGGCAAGAAGATCCTCATGTCCGGTGGTGGCCGCTGCAATTTCACCAATATATACACCGAGCCTGCCAACTTCCTCTCGCACAATGCGCACTTCTGCAAATCCGCCCTGGCGCGTTATACCCAGTGGGATTTCATCGGGCTGGTGGCCAAGCACGGGGTGCCATATCACGAGAAGAAGCTCGGCCAGCTGTTCTGCGATAACAAGTCCAGCGACATCCTCGGCATGCTCTTAGACGAGTGCATCCAGGTCGGCGTGAGCCTGCACCTGGACACCTCGATCCAGGAAATCGCCAAGCTCGACAGCGGCTACCAGTTGCAGACCACCTTGGGTGAGCTGCGCTGCGAATCCCTGGTGATCGCCACCGGTGGCCTGTCGATTCCGACACTGGGCGCCACCGGTTTTGGTTATCAAGTGGCCAAGCAGTTCGGCCACGAACTGCTGCCGACCCGCGCCGGGCTGGTGCCGTTCACCATCACCGATCAGCTCAAAGACTTGTGCGGCGAGCTGTCTGGCACCTCGGTGGATTGCCTGGTGAGCTGCAACGGCCAGAGCTTTCGCGAGAACATCCTGTTCACTCATCGCGGCTTGAGTGGGCCGGCGATCCTGCAGATTTCTTCGTACTGGGAATCCGGCGACACGGTGGAAATCAACCTGCTGCCCGACCACGACGCCCACGAGTGGCTGCAAGCGCAACAGGCCGAACGCCCGAACAGCGAGCTGAAAACCCTGCTGGGCGAGATCTTCACCAAGAAGATGGCCAACCTGCTGGCGGACACCTGGTTTTCGTCCAAGCCGATGAAGCAGTACACCCACGCTGAAATTGCCGACATCGCGCAAAAACTCGGCAGTTGGCAATTGGTGCCGGCCGGTACCGAAGGCTATCGCACGGCCGAAGTGACCCTGGGCGGTGTGGACACGCGTGAAGTGTCGTCCAAGACCATGGAATCCCTGAAAAGCCCTGGTCTGTACTTTATCGGTGAAGTGCTGGATGTGACCGGTCACCTGGGCGGCTTCAACTTCCAATGGGCCTGGGCTTCGGGTTACGCGGCGGCGCAGTACGCCTGATCGGCGCAGTGGAATAAATTTTGCTGTTGGATGTGATCGCCACGCTTGCCGTGGCGTCCTTGATAGCTCAATTTAGCGGCATCGTCCCGGAAGACTCCAGACTTCATGTCATCGACCTCGTTCAAGCAGTCCATGCGGCGCCTGTGGGCGCTGGATAAATTCAGTTACAGCATCCGGGTGTTCATCGCCCTCACCGGCAGCATGGCGCTGTGCTGGTATCAGGATGAAATGACGCTGCTGATCCCGTTGTTCCTGGGGATTATCGCCAGCGCCCTGGCCGAGACCGATGACAGTTGGCAAGGCCGTCTAAACGCCCTGGCGGTGACGCTGGTGTGTTTCAGCATCGCCGCGCTGTCGGTGGAGCTGCTGTTCCCTTATCCCTGGGTCTTCGCGATCTCCCTGGCCCTGGCCACCTTCTGCCTGACCATGCTCGGCGCCTTGGGCGAACGTTATGGGGCGATTGCCTCCGCGACGCTGATCCTGTCGGTGTACACCATGATCGGCGTGGACCAGCGCGGTGGTGCCGTCTCGGATTTCTGGCATGAGCCGCTGCTGCTGGTGGCCGGTGCCGCCTGGTACGGCGCGCTGTCGGTGCTGTGGCAGGCGTTGTTTTCCAACCAGCCGGTGCAGCAAAGCCTGGCGCGGTTGTTTCGCGAGCTGGGGCGCTACCTCAAGCTCAAGTCGTCGTTGTTCGAGCCGATCCGCCAGCTGGATGTGGAAGCGCGTCGCCTGGAACTGGCCCAGCAAAATGGGCGGGTGGTTGCCGCGCTGAATGCGGCGAAGGAAATCATCCTGCACCGCGTGGGCAATGGCCGCCCTGGCTCGAAAGTCAGCCGCTACCTCAAGCTGTACTTCCTCGCCCAAGACATCCATGAGCGTGCCAGCTCATCCCACTATCCCTACAACGCATTGGCCGAAGCCTTCTTCCACAGTGACGTGCTGTTCCGCTGCCAACGCCTGCTGCGTCAACAGGGCAAGGCGTGCCAGACCCTGGCCGAGTCGATCCAGCTGCGCCAGCCGTTCATCTATGACGACAGCTTCGCCGAAGCCTTGGGCGATTTGAACGCCTCCCTGGAACACCTGCGCATCCAGAGCAACCCAGCCTGGCGCGGCCTGCTGCGCTCGTTGCGCGCGCTGGCGGCCAACCTGTCAACGCTGGACCGCCTGCTGGGCGACGCCAGCAACCCCGACAGCCTGGCCGACGCCACCGACAGCAACCTGCTGGACCGCGCCCCGCGCAACCTCAAGGAAATGTGGACGCGCCTGCGCACGCAGATGACGCCCACATCACTGTTGTTCCGTCACGCGTTGCGCCTGTCCCTGGCGCTGACCGTGGGCTACGGCATGTTGCATGCGATTCATGCCTCCCAAGGCTACTGGATCATCCTGACCACGCTGTTCGTGTGCCAGCCGAATTACGGCGCCACCCGGCGCAAGCTCGGCCAGCGGATCATCGGCACCGCTATCGGCCTTACCGTGGCCTGGGCCTTGTTCGACCTGTTTCCGAGCCCGCTGGTGCAGTCGATGTTCGCCATCGCCGCCGGCCTGGTGTTCTTTATCAACCGCACCACGCGCTACACCCTGGCCACCGCCGCGATTACGTTGATGGTGCTGTTCTGCTTCAACCAGGTGGGTGACGGTTACGGGCTGTTCCTGCCGCGTCTGTTCGATACCTTGCTGGGCAGCTTGATTGCGGGCCTGGCGGTGTTCCTGTTCCTGCCGGACTGGCAGGGCCGTCGCCTGAACAAAGTGCTGGCCAACACCCTGACCTGCAACAGCATCTATTTGCGCCAGATCATGCAGCAATACGCCGCTGGCAAAAGCGACGACCTGGCTTACCGCCTGGCGCGACGCAACGCGCACAACGCCGATGCGGCGCTGTCGACCACCCTGGCGAATATGCTGATGGAGCCGGGGCACTTCCGTAAGGAGGCGGATGTGGGCTTCCGCTTCCTGGTGTTGTCGCACACCTTGCTCAGTTACTTGTCAGGCCTCGGCGCGCACCGCGAAACCCAGTTGCCAGCGGAGGTGCGCGAGCATCTGATCGATGGCGCCGGGAATACCTTGGCGGCGAGTATTGATGAGATCGCCACGGGGCTTGCGAACAAGCAGCCGATTGCGATTCAGAGCGACGCCGAGGAAGCGTTAGCGGCCGACCTGGAACAGATGCCGGATGAGATTGATGAAGGGCAGCGATTGGTGCAGACACAGTTGGCGTTGATCTGTCGGCAGTTGGGGCCGTTACGCACGTTGGCGGCGCATCTGATCAAAGACACCAGCGCGGCCTGACCTGTGGTGAGCGGGCTTGCCACAACAAGCCCACTACATACCATGCGCCTTCATCAACCGCGCATAACTGCCATCCACCTTCATCTTGGCAATCTCCCGGTCAAAGCTGGCGACGATCTGTTCATGCTCGGGGTTCTTCAAGCTCACCAAGATATGCAGACTGTTTTCGCTCAACGGCTTGGGTAAAAACTCAACCGCATTGCGCACCCGCGCCGACTCGCGGGAGAGGTAATAACGCGCCACATATTCATCCTCCACGGTCAGCCGCACCCGCTGCGCCGCAAGCATGCGCACCGCCATGGCGAAGTTATGCACCGGCACTTTCTGCAACTGCGCATCGCCATCGAACGCCGCCGAATAGGCATACCCGCGCACCACGGCGATGGGGTAGTCGTGCAGTTGCTCAAGGTTCTGGAATGCAATGGGATCGTCACGCCGCTTGATGAAACGCACGCGGTTGAGCAGGTATTCGCCGGAAAACTGCCCCAGCTGCGTGCGCGCATCGTCGTACCAGGCGTTCACCAACACGTCATAACGCCCGTCGCCCACCCCCATTAATGCCCGGGCCCAGGGCACCTGTTCGAAATCACTGACATAACCCGCGCGGGCCAGGGCGGTGCTGACAATATCGGTGGCCAGCCCGCCATTGATCAAAGTGGCGTCAGTAAACGGCGGCCAGGCATCCGCTACCAGACGCAGACGCTGTGCGAAGGCCGGCTGGGCCAGCAACAACACTCCAATCAAAGCAACGGCACGAGAGAATCGCGGCATGCTCAAAGTCCTTGGCAGGCAGGCGGTAGCCTTAGCTCAGGCGAGGCCTGAGGTTCTAACAGTAGCTCAGATTACACAAAGAAACCGGCGCCGAACGCACTCAATGATGGCAATTTGATTTCACTCACAAAAATAGTCGATTTAGACACAAACGGCTGCCGCGCTTACTATCCGCAGCAGACATCTACAAGAGAACACGCCATGACCGTTGAATGGGTTTGCAAGCACCACGATGACCTGGGCAAGGAGCAGCTCTACGCCATCCTGCGCCTGCGCAACGAGGTCTTCGTTGTCGAGCAGAAATGCGTTTACCAGGACCTCGACGGGCAGGATCTGTCGGGCGACACCCACCATTTGATGGCCTGGCAGGATGATCAGTTAGTGGCCTACCTGCGCCTGCTGGACCCAGAAACCCAAGGTGGTGACGTGGTAATCGGCCGCGTGATTGTGGCGCCGGTAGCGCGTGGCACCGGGCTGGGGCATCGGATGATGGAAGAAACACTCAAGCGGATTGAGGATATCTGGCCACAAACACCGATTTTCCTGTCAGCCCAGGCGCATTTGCAGGGCTACTACGGGCGTTATGGGTTTGTCGTCGCCGGTGAGGAATACCTGGAAGATGATATTCCGCACATTGGCATGAGAAAGGACTAGGGGTAACCCAGCACCTGCTTGATCTGCCCGAGGTTCGCCTCGATCCAGCGCCGATCGATCGCCCCCCAGCTGCGAATCCGATAGTGCCCGGCATGGTTGCGGGCACCGTCTTCCTGCTCGAATTCACACACAATGTCCAAGTCGGCCAACGCCGCAATCGTGTCCTGCGCCGTGCGCCGGGGCATGCCGGTGGCGTCGGTCAATGCTGGGACGCTGCTGGCCTGGCCGCTGTCGATCAGGTAGGCCACGTACAGGCGGCGATAAAAGCTGCTCTTGGTCTTGCTCACATCCATGGTCGGTCGCCTTGTGCGGTCAGGGTTTGCCCTGCAGGTCGCGGTACGTGAGGTAGACGCGCAGGTCGAATTCCACCTGATGGTAGCCCGGCATCATGTACTCACAGAGTTTGTAGAACGCTTTGTTGTGGTCCGATTCCTTGAAGTGCGCCAGCTCGTGGACCACGATCATGCGCAGAAACTCCGGCGCGGCCTCCTTGAACAGCGCGGCAATGCGAATCTCTTTCTTCGACTTGAGGTTGCCGCCCTGCACCCGCGAAATCGTGGTGTGCAGGCCGAGGGCGCGGTGGGTCAAGTCCAGGCGGTTATCGAACAACACCTTGTCGATGGCCGGCGCATTGCGCAAGTGCTCCTGCTTCAAGGCCAGGGCGTAGGCGTACAGGGCCTTGTCGCTCTGCACGGCGTGGCGTTCGGGGTAACGTTGTTCCAGGTAGGCACCCAACTGGTCCTTGGCGATCAGCTGGCGCACTTGTTCCTGGAGGGCGGCGGGATAGGCCTGTAGGTATTTCAGCGCGGTCATGGGGTCTGCAACAGGTTCGGATGGCCGCCAGTGTAACGAATTCAGCCCAGGCGAGCGCGGCACCAGTCGGTCACTTCCTCGGCCATCAACGGTTGCGCCGCCAACGGGCCTTGGATAAACGGGCAACCGTTGGCCTTGAGCCATTGGGCTTGCTCCTGGGTTTCGACGCCCTCCGCCACCACCACAACCTCAAAATGCCCGCACAGTTCGATGATGCTGCCCGCCATCACCGCGTCCCGCGCGGAACCCGGCAGGCGCGCGACCAATTGCGGGTCGAGCTTGAGCGTATCGAACGCCAGGTCGCGCAGATGCGCCAGGGAGCAATTGCCCAAGCCAAAGTCATCCAGCGCGGTGCGCACGCCGATCTGGCGCAACAACTTGAGCTGCTTGGTCGACTCTTCAAGGTTACTCATCAGGCAGTCTTCACTGATTTCCACCTCCAACTGCCGCCCCTGCAACCCATGTCGCTCCAGTACCTGCTGCAGTTGGCTGGCCAGGTTGGGCATATTGAACTGGTTGCTGCTCAGGCTCACGCTCAGCACCAATTCATCATCAAACGTGGTTTTCCAGGCCTGGCGTTGCGCGGCGACCTGTTGATAAATCCAGGTGCTGAGCTGGCTGATCAACCGCGCCTCCTCCAGCAACGGCAGAAACAGCCCCGGCGGCACATCGCCAACACTCGGGTGCTGCCAGCGCAACAGCGCTTCGACACCGCGCAGGCGCCCATCGTCCAGAGAAACTTGAGGCTGATAGACCAGGGTGAAATCCTTGTTCTGGATCGCCGTGCGCACACTGTCTTCCAGCATCAGCCGAGAGCGGGCGCGGCCGTTCATTTCCTGGTCGTAATAGCGATACTGCTGACGGCCCGCACGCTTGGCTTCGTACATGGCAATGTCTGCGGCGCGTAGCAGGCCATTCAAGTCCGAACCACAATCCGGGAACGTGGCGATGCCGATGCTGACGCCGAGCATCACATCCAGACCGTCGATTTGCTGGCACACCGACACGCGTTCGATCAGTTTTTCCGCAATCTTCGCGGCTTGCTCCGGAAACTCCAGCTCCAGCAACGCCGTGAATTCATCCCCGCCCATGCGCCCGAGCATATCGCCGGACCGCAAGCAGGCCTGCATCTGCTCCGACACCCAGCGCAACACCCGGTCGCCTGCGTCATGCCCCAACGAGTCATTGACCCGCTTGAAACCATCCAGGTCCAGGTACAGCAGCACCAATGAGTGCTCGCTCCGCTCGCTGCGCAACAATGTGCTCTCTGCTGCCTGATGGAAACCACGCCGGTTCAACAGCCCGGTCAACGGATCGGTCACCGCCTGGAACTCCAGTTGCTGGTGCAAATGGCGCACTTCAGACATGTCCAGCACCGTCACCACCATGGCCTTCTGCTCGGCGGGCAACGGCGCGCAGGACAGCGCCACCGGCACCTGCTGACCGCGACCGGTGCGTAAAATGGCGTCGTGCTGGCGCCACGTTTCGCCTTTGCGGTACGCCTCGAACATCGCGAACCCCAGCCAGGCCGGCACGTGAGGTTTTTGCAGGAAACTCAGAAAGCTCTCACCCTGCAACTCCGTCATGGTGGCATTCAGAAGCCGCGAAATAGCCGGGTTGGCGTACTCGATCACACTGCCCTCGCCCACCACCAGAATGCCCTCGGCGGCGTTGTCCAGCACCGACGCATTGAACGCGCGGGCGGACTCCAGGTCATGACTCAGGCGCTGCAAGGCCCGGCGATTGCGCTGGTGCTCCAGCAATGCCTGGACCTTGGGCTTGAGAATATGCGGGTCGAAGGGTTTGAACAGGTAATCGATGGCGCCGCTGGCGTAGCCTTCCAGCACGGCGGCGGGGGATTGCGCGTTGGCGCTGAGGAAGATGATCGGCGTCATCCGCGTGCGCTGGCTGCCGCGCATCAGGCGAGCCACTTCGAAGCCGTCCATGCCGGGCATCTTCACGTCCAGCAGTACCAGGTCGACATCATGCTGCAGCAACAGCTCCAGGGCTTCCAGGCCAGACGCTGCGGTGATGACCTGCCAGTCATCGCGCTGCAAGAGCGCGCGCATGCTGAGCAGGTTTTCCGGATAGTCGTCGACCACCAGAAGAACCGAACGACCATCGCCGTGGTGTGGAGCGCATTCCATGCTACGTCTCTTCCTTGGGAGCCACTCCGGTCAATTCTGGGAGAAAACCCGGACAAACACTGAGGCCTCACTCTAGCCCCGGTTCCGGAAAATCAGAAGTAATGGCAGTGCCATCATTGCGCCAATTTTCAGGAAGCCGACTAACGGTCAATGCCTGGAGCCCACGGATCATGGGAAACATGGCTTTTTGACACTTCTTTGACGCCAATAAATTGCCAGCAAACGTTTAACAAGACGGTTAACACCACCTATAAAGAACCTGTCTGGCCCAAGGGCCTTAGCCTACACCCCTCTGTAAAAAGGCCTACGCCATGATCGACCTATCTACTTGGAACCTCAGCATCCCTGTCGGCTCCCCGCCCGCGACCATCGAAACCCCCAGACTGATGAGCGGCTTCAACGACCAATACTTCCAGGCCGAAGGCAGCAACGTGCAATTCTGGACCCCCGTCACCGGCACCCGCACCGAAAACGCCGTGTACCCGCGCAGCGAACTGCGTGAGACCTATGCCGATGGGCGCCTGCGTAACTGGACCTATCCGGATGCGGACAACTTCCTGCGCGCCACTTTAGAGGTCAATCAGGTGCCGTCCAGCGGCAAGATCGTGATTGGGCAGATCCATGCCTATGACAGCCAGAAACCACTGATCAAGCTGGAGTATCAATTCAAGGAAAAAACCCAGACCGGCAACATCGTCGCCAAGGTGCGCATGCGCCCGGATGATGGTGAAGGGCGAGTGATCATCGTGGCCTCGAATGTGCCGTTGGAGAAGAGCTTCACCTACGTGATCAACCTCAACAAAGCCGGGCTGCTCAGTGTGTATGCAGCGGATGGGGAGTGGAATGAGCGCATTGGTGCGGCGTGGGGCAGCAAGCCTCTGTATTTCAAGGCGGGCGCTTACGTGCAGGACAACAGTGGGGATAGCAAGGAAGGGGCGCGGGTGACGTTTGCCAAGTTGGATATTGATCACGACTGAGCATCGCTCACTACCGTGTAGGCCTTATCCGAACAAGCCAGAGATCAATCACCTTTTTGAACACGCCAATGATCCCTGTGGGAGCCGGGCTTGCCCGAGATGGCGGTGTATCAGGTAACATTTTTGGTGACTGGCCCACCGCCATCGCGGGCAAGCCCGGCTCCCACAGGGGTTCTGCGTCCTACAGGGCCGTTGCGGTGAATCAGGGCCACGCTTATAGTTCGCCCCGTCGCCGGCATTGAACGGCGATAGGGTTTCGCAGCCCTTCAGAGTTAAAACCACAACCGTCAAAGCAGCCCCGGTATTCTTGCCGACGGCCGTCTTTGTTATGGCGGTTGTGCGTGGGAGACCTTCGGGTCTGCCGGGTCTTAACTCCTCGGTCTGCGAACCCGCGCACAACTGCCACCCTATTTGTTTCGCAGCAAACGGTGGCCATTCTTCTCTTGAGTTAAGGATTTGCCATGAAGAACCAACTACCACCCCGCCGCTTTTACCCCTGCACCGAAAACGCTACGGACAACCCCGTCCTACTGATCGACAGCGACGCCCCACTGCCAGACCTCCACGCCTGCCTGCGCGAACGCCTCAACGCCGCCCTCGAACAACTCAACCTGATGGCCTGCACCAGCCTGCCGGACTTTGGCGAACGCGACCTGAACAATGTGACGAACACGGCGCGCATTCTGGTGCAGGACGTCAGTGATGTTTTCCGCGTGATCGAGCATCGGGGTTTTGATACGCCTAACGCCGCGTGATCAATTCTAGTCATACGATTGAGCCTGCAATGTTGCGGGCTTTTTCTTCGCCTGAAGATGAAGAGCTGAAGCCAAGGAATCATCACTCCTTAAAAGGGACAGACTTATATAACACTGCCCACTTTATTCTAAAAAATTACAGACCCACGAATTAAAAACCGAGAACAAGGCAGACCCCAAAAGCAAAAATAGATCTGCCCCCCATAAAAGCCCGTCAGCAAAAAAATCACAAACCTTATGCAAAAACAGAATATTAAATATATCTAAAAATTATGCATACCTGTCAACCTTGACAGTATCAGCCCCCAATGAAACCTCACACAATGAAGGCTCACACATTGTGCTGAGGAATATAAAAATGGCTATTAATAATTTTTTCTGGTCTCCCCCGAATGTTGCGACGATCCCATGTTGCGACACCGGTTCAACTTCTCCCACCCCCACCGCCCCTGCGCCAATACAAACCATTGGATCGAAACCCGGTTTGACGATCAACTCGTTCTTGAGGGTGGGTGAGTTTGTAATCGCTGATACGTTAAATCCCGCGGGCGTGGCGACAGAAGTGGCCGGATTTTTGGACAGTATCTCTACTGACGGAAAAACCGCAGTTATCGCAGACGGTGAAACCGGCGCAACAACGAACGTAAGTGCCCGCTTTATATCTTTCTACGCCCCTGTAAACAATGTCAACATATACCCAGGACAGTATGGCGGAATCAATAACAATTTCAACGGACCCGTTTACGCTGTCAACCAATATACTCGGAGCGCGACGTACAGAGCAAAATTCCTAGCATCGACGCGGGCATTTGTCGCCCATAGCCCGTTTATCGTTCGCTAACGTATGGTTACTCGCAAATCAAAATATTTATTACGTGATAAAAAGGAATAATAAAATGCCAAAGTTTGTAGAGTATATCGTTAGCGCCGTGGAAATCGAGGTCGGAGAAAAATTCGACTTCATCTCCGCCGGAACTATTTACCGTGATGCAGAACTGGTTGCTGCCGACTACGACGACAACCAACAAGACTATGTATTGACGATCAAATCACTTGCCAACGGTATTGAAGCGATCCCTTATAACGATACTGTCCCCCTTCTACCTGTCACGATATCCAGTGCACTAGACGTTCCTTCAGCAAAACCGAAATTAGCTGCTCAAAAAATCTCTTACCTGACAAGCTGGTCTCACTACGGACTGTTCCTTCGTTAACTCTAACGGTCGGGGGGCTGGACGACATGTGCAAATCCACCGCCCCCTCTATGAAAAAGGAACTTTTTAACCATGAGCATTATTAATGAAATCCGACAATTTATAGCAATTAAAGAAGGGGAAATTTTCTCATTTACCGCTGACGACCAACTTTATAGCCACGCCACCCTGCTTAGGGTGCAACAAGGAAGTGCGCTGATAAAAACAGCCGGAGGCGCACAGGAAGCGATCGCTATTGAGGGCATGAAACTGGCCATAAAACTTATACCTCAGCCTTGTCCTTCAACAGGCAGTTCTGTCCCCTTGAAGGTGGAGCAATCCAAAGAACTCGCCATAGGCTTCCCCCTGGAAAACACAGGTATTCGAGCCTACACCTATCAAGGCGTCCAATACGCCGAGCCCTTGTACCAGGGCGCGGTAGCGATCTCAAATAACCCCACACTCTCCAGTCCAGGCCCTCAGGTAAGTTCGGTCACGATAGTGACAATTAATGTGCCGATTATTGTGGAAATCACAGAGCTCACGGATGGAAACCACAATATTAACATATACGAGCAAACCAACTACCCGCCCACAGGAGCATCACTACCACCTCCGCCTCAACGTTTAGACGTAGCCTATTGGCGTGCTGAAGAAGAGAGGCGTGAAAGAGAAAGATTAGCCTTCATAATGGATTACTCCTGATTTATCAGACTTACCAAGGTGGCTATCATGCCGTTACCTATTATCACATCTGCTCCTAGTTTTCCCGGTGTGGCCAAACCAAAAAGTGGCCCTTACAAGATCCCATTGAACCCAGTCAATCAAACATTGAATATGGTAATCACGCCCGCGACATTTGCCATTTACTCACCAACTGATCAATGGCGAATATCTGTGCAGCGTAATGGCAGTGGCCCAGCAGGGCCTTATCCTGTCAATGTTATTTCATTGGAAAGTATTGAACAGCAAAAAATGAATACCGCAATGAATACCCCACCCAACTATTTCAACTTAAATGTCAGCATGTTCAAAACACTGATTAAAAATCTGAACTACACTTTAAGAATCACACTAACAGATAGCAGCGGCATGGTAAAAGCATTGACCCCAAATATTTTGATTATGATTATTTAACATTATCAGCATCCATATTGACCAGGTACCTAAAGACAGCTTAAGGAACGCCTACTATGCCAACCATTCCACTGATAATGCCAAGACCCACATTCTCGAATAAGCCTCTCCCGGCTTCAGGACCGTTCCGCGTGAACCCAACCAGCGCATGCGAAGTGGTAAAAGCACCGACAAACTCGGCGTCACTCGCAGCGCTCACTGTTGGGGATAAGATAACTGTCACATTGCAAAGAAACGGTAATACCCCTTCAGGGCCGTACCCCCCACAACAGATTTTCACTGAAGTGCTGTCTAATCAGCGAATTCAAACAGCGGCAACCTTTGGCTTTATTGGAATAGAAATTTGCACATTCAAGTCTCTTACTCCAAACACAAACTACATATTAAGAATAAACATTACTGACACACTGAACACCGTTAAGATAATTTCAACGAATCTATCAATAACGCTGTAAGGCTAGAATACCTTAGCGTGTCATTGAGGGTGGCGGAATTTACCGCTCACTCAAAAAATCGAATGATGTGCACGATGTAATCATGGAGGCCAGCCTATGCCACTGCCACTTATCGGGTCGAAACCGTATTTTTTAAATACGCCAAATCCATCGCCCGCGCCCTACGCAGTGTCACTCCCTCGGAACAGCATTATTCTCGGGTGGGCGTTAACACCAGCGGTTATCCAGGCTCTAGTACCTGGATGCATTATCCGTGTCACATTACAAAGGGCGGGTAACAGCCCTTCAGGCGCCTACCCTAAGCAACAGGCTCACCAACGCCCGCTGGATCAAGCCAGCATCAACTACATAAAGCAAATGAAAGAGATATTGTTAGAGCTACGTGATTTAGCACCCTTCAGAACAGGGACAAACCAAATATTGCGAATCGACACAACTGATCCATCTGGCCAAAGTATCGCTATATCGATCAACCTAACGGTGATACTCACCTAATCTGATCAGTTTGTAAAAGATTGATCAACTACTCTTATCCATAAGCCTACAGGAACAACTTTATACCGGACATCACCTTAAGATACTTTCAACGATCTCATATTCAAGCGTAACGGCAAGCTCTTATCAGGCCCTGAACAATGGACAACCGCACGTTATATTCTATCTGCGGAACATAAACTACCCAGCAGGCAATCGACCGCAGCAAAGATCCCAATGTCATCAACCTAAGCTGCAGCCCTGCCCAAGGCAAGCCCCCC
>NZ_AOHM01000024.1:0-57357 GCF_000510895.2 Pseudomonas sp. FH1 | reverse complement strand
AGTCGGCAGAAGAGCCTCTACTGGGTCAGTTTTCGGTCAGCGGCAACAAGACTGACGTCTCCCGTTTCACGACGATCCATGAGGATGACATCGAGCTTCCCGACATCATCACGGATTTGCAGGACAAGACTCAGCTGACCCGCAGCAGTATCGTCAAGATTCTTACGGAAAGCCATCGCCTGCAGGACTTTTCCCGTAACCCGCAACAGTTCATTGACTATGCGTCAGAAGCCATCAATCGCACCAAGCGATTGGCACTAGTCGATGGTATTAAGTACAGCAAAATCGGCGACGAGCACTTCTACGCGCAAGAGCTGTTCCAACAGGAAGAGCTGAAGGGCTATTTGAAAAACACTCTAGAAACGCAGAAGTCCATCTATACGCATGTTGTCTATGACTCGGCGGGCGTAGAGAAGACCTTCGCCGAAGACCTTGAAAAGAACGAAGCCGTAAAGGTGTACGCGAAACTGCCGTCCTGGTTCAAAATTCCCACACCGCTTGGCACCTACAACCCCGACTGGGCTGTGGTCGTCGATGATGAAGGTAAGGAAAAACTGTACTTCGTCGTTGAAACCAAAGGTAGCACTTGGTGGGGCGATCTGCGCCATGTCGAGGGCGCTAAAATAAAATGCGGTGAAAGGCATTTTGAAGAAGTCGCCAATGACGAAAATCCTGCACGGTACATACGTGCGGTCGATGTCAATGGCATGATGTCGCACATCAAGCAGGACTAACATTCAAAAAATTTGCTGAAAGCGCTCATGCAGGCACCTCAGTCGAATAATTTCGATTGAGGTGCCTCCCGTAGATAAAAGTTAATGATGTTTTTGCGCTTTAGCGTCAGCCCTCACCAATTACTTACATCAAATATTCCGGATTCAATGCCATGTATGAATCGCCTTTTCAGACACATGCTGATTTATTGATCAACGGTTGGAATGCTTCAGCGCGGTATTTGCAATCATTCGTCCTGTCGATGCATGACGGCAATAAGTACGAATTTTCTGCCAGTGAGTTGTCCAGCCTCACCGATGATCACTTTTCTATTTTTATTGAGTTGGCAGAATATTTCAGGTCTGAAGGGGGAGACGGTTTCCCCTTCAGAGACGTTTGCGCAAAGATGATTGAGCGTCGGCCCGACTACCGGGAGCTACCTGTCGGATTGCACCCATTTCCAGATCCGGAATTCGTTTTTGTTCCCGATCAGTCCGACCTTGCCAAACATCTCCACCCGCTTTTCACTATCGATCTCAGCATGGTGAATCCGGAATGGTCTGGTTCTCTATACATGCTTAGTCCGCTGGAGCCTGCCGAACATCGTCTAGTCGGTTATGCAACGAGGGACACTGATTACCAGTCGCCGTTGCTTCACACAAACTGGATCGGATTCAAAATCGAGGATAGGCGTTACCGCCTCATGGGTGATCCTCGTTATTTCTTTCTCCATGAGCAGAATATAGACCTCCCAGATCCGTATCCGGAGGCACGATCGGAATTGCTTGATTTTTACGAACAGCAAAATGCCGCCTTCGCGGCAGCTCGTGCCACATACAACAAAACAGGCTACCTTTTTAATCCGGACAAACTAGTGCTCGGTGCGCGCGTGGATAGCCGGGATCTGTGCCCCTTTGTAGAGCAGATCGGCGGTGATGTGGATATCGGGCAGGTTTGGGCGGGCAACATGCCGTTGTACATTTCTGAATCCAGGCCTAACGGTATCAGTCCCGTTTATCCTCGAAGCCCCTCTGGTAACCCCTTCTATCATGTCGCGAGTACGCCTGCTAATTCCTATCAACAAATGGGCGCTGACAAAATCATCATGTTTTATGAACCTGTCGAACAACTGGTTCTGTTTACCTTTCATTGGGAGCAGTTTCCCGATATATATCCCTGAGTTTTCCAATTGCCTAGCTTCACCGTCAGCTGATTGGAGTTAAATTATACTCTCCACATTGGTGTACTTTTTTGTGGAGAGCGTTATGGCCCGTAAAGTCCAGCCAAAATCTAAAGCAGGACGAGGTCGCCCTCGACTTGAAGCGCAGCGAGTGATCTATCAAATCAAGTTGGCCGGGTGGGATCTTACGTGGTCGTTCAGCCTAGCCCTGCCTAATAATTCGAGAGCTAACGAAGGTCACTATCATGAACATATGATCCTGACGCTGAAGGGCGAAGTTCTCTACCCGGAGAGTTTTAAATACCCAGAGGTCGAGTGCCAGCTCTACGCAGATCCTCGATTGACGCAATACATAGACCCACCCAAAGGAATAGGGTCTATGACAGCAAGCGGGACACGGTTGGTTGTGTATATAGCAGTGCCCCGCGAGCGGATTGACGCCCTGGTTGGTGCCGCCGACCGACTACTGTCCCTCGAGTTGAACGCGACCCCGTTGCATTACCGCCGTGCGCTGGTGATGTCCATTCATTTGGGTACAGAGCCAGAGCCGGATTGGTGATCTGCTCCCGGTTTAGCGAGGCTACCTCTGTGCTGAGAAGAAGTGGCGCGGAGCTCCAGAGCGATACCAGATCCTTGCGCCGGCTTGAGGCAAACACTGCTGAGAATGCCCAGCGGTTGCTGCTGTGGCCCGATCCACTCCAGAGAAAAGCTGATTACTTATATTCGGCCTCTTAAGTGAGCTCGCGGCATTGAGAACGCACCAGTGAGGCGCGGGCCGTTTTCAATAGATGGCTGTTTTCGTAATCTGCGCCGAGTGGTGGCTACCGTTCGTCTGGATTTAGGCGCGGCTTCGACGATCCTGCTGAGAGAGTAGCGTAATTGATTTTTGTAAAGTTTAGAGGGCGATTTGAGTCATAAATTAACAAATAACCTTACGATAATTTTTGTTGTTTGTGGATTGGCGCCATTTTTAGCCAGTAAAAATAGGGCATTCACTCACTCACGCGCTAGATCAGATGGCTTTCTGGTGTTTATAACCTTTTTAGGATTCTAAAATCCGGAACACGCAAACCCCCGTTTGACTCAGGTCTCGGGGGTTTTTTATTGGCCGTGATCAGCTTCAGTCGACGCGGCGATGACAACCATGTCCTTGAACCGGCGTAACACCGCCGAACCGTCATCAATCCGCGTCGCCAAATGCAGCGGTGCCACCAGGCTGCGGCACTCCGTCAATTCCCGATACACGATGCCGTCCCCGCGCAACCGCTGCATCGACGCCGGCACGATGGACACGCCAAGTCCCGCCGCCACCAGGCTCAATGTCGCGGTCATGCGCGGGGCTTCCTGCACCACTTGCGGGCTGAACCCAGCTTCGCGGCACGCCACCAGGATCGCGTCATACAATCCCAGCCCCACGCGCCGGCGATAAAGCACGAAGGATTCGGTCGCCAGTGCCTTCAAGGGCAGGGGAGAGCCTGCATCAAGCGCCAGCGGGTGATCGGTGGGCAGCGCCAGCAGCATCGGTTCCACCAGGATGGGTTCGTCTTGCAGCGACTGTGTCCCGCTGAGAGGCGAGCGGATAAACGCCGCGTCGAGTTTTTCGTGCACCAACGCATCCAGCAGCTCGCCGGTGCCGGCTTCCTCTAGCACGACGGTTACGCCGACAAAGGTTTCGCGAAACAGCCGCAGCACACTCGGTACAAAAGGATGCAAGGCAGCCGAACTCGTAAAGCCGATGGCCAGCCGGCCACGTTCACCGCGTGCGGCACGGCGGACTACATCCGCGACGCCTTCAGCCTGTGCGAGGATTTCCCGCGCCTCGTCCAGCAACGCGAGCCCGGCGGTGGTGGGGCGAACGCCACGGGGCAGGCGCTCCATCAACACCACGCCCAATTCGGCCTCAAGGCTTTGCAACATCCGCGTCAACGGTGGCTGTTGCATGCCCAGGCGTTCAGCCGCGCGGGTGATGTAGCCTTCTTCTGCGATGGCAACGAAGGCCTTGAGTTGGCGAAGCTCCAGCATAGGAATACTTTTCAGGTATGGGAGGGCTTCAATCCTGGCATTTGTTCTCATGGCTCACAAGATTTAGGCTGTGGCCAACCTCAAAAAGAAGGAAAGCCGTGATGACCTGGTCAGCCAAGCAATACACGATGTTCGAACAGCAGCGCACCCGTCCCGTCCGTGACCTGGTCGCGGCCATTGCGAATACCGAGGTACGCAACGCCGTCGACCTGGGCTGCGGCCCCGGCAACTCCACTGAAGTGCTGGCCGAGCGCTTCCCGCAGGCACACGTCACCGGCATGGACAGCTCCGATGACATGTTGGTGGACGCCCGCAAACGGCTGCCGGTGCTGAACTTTGAACTGGCGGATATCGGTGACTGGAAACCTGCGCAAACCTTCGATGTGATCCTGGCCAATGCATCCCTGCAATGGTTGCCCGACCACGCCAGGCTATATCCGCACTTGGTCCAACAACTGACGCCCGGTGGCACGCTGGCGGTGCAAACCCCGGACAATCTCGATGAGCCCGCCCACCGGCTTGCCCGCGAAGTCGCGGCAGCGGGGCCGTGGTCGGGCAAGATCGCTGCGGTCAAACATAATGAGCGCCACACTGCGAGCTACTACTACGAACTGCTGAGCAAACATTGCAGCACCGTCGATGTGTGGCGCACCACCTATCAGCACCCGCTGGCGGATCACGCGGCGGTGGTGGAGTGGTTCAAGGCGTCGGCGCTGAGGCCGTTCCTCGCGCCTTTGACCGACAGCGAAAAAGCCGCTTTCCTACAGGAATACCAGGCGCGAATTATTAAGGCCTATCCCGCCTTGGCTGATGGCACGGTGTTGCTGCCGTTTCCGCGCCTGTTCATCATCGCGACTCGCTAACGTTAAAGAACCAAGTGGCGGTCAAGCCGCCGCTTGTGCCTTCAAGTACTCATCCGCCGACACCACACCCGCATACCCAAACGCCAGCGAGGCCATGTACGCCCCGTGCACCTGCGCCGCTGGAATCACCTGCCCATTGAATTCCAGATCCCGCGTGGCACACGCGTCATGAATCACCGTGACCTTGTAGCCCAGATCCGCCGCCGCCCGCACCACAGCGTCGATACACATATGACTCATGCTGCCCACCACCACCAGGTCGGTGATGCTGCGTTGTTCCAGCAGTTCGCGTAGCCGGGTTTCGCGAAACGCATTCACAAAGTGTTTAAGCACCACCGGCTCATTGCCTTCGTTCAACACTTTGCTGTGCAGATGCGCACCCTCGGAGCCCGGTGTGAAGAACGGCGCGTCCTCGGAGGTGAACTCATGACGCACATGAATCACCGCATCGCCCGCCTGGCGAAACGCCTGCAGCACTTGCGCGGCCTTGTCTGCCGCGGCGTCGACGCCGTCGAGTGGCCACTTGCCCTGAGGGAAGTAGTCGTTCTGGATATCGATTAGGATGAGCGCTTGCTTGGCCATGTGTGTTGCCTCGTGATGGGTTGATGGGCCCAGTATCTTAGCTGGCGCCTTCACCGGGGATTGGCTGCACCGACAATAACAGGGGGAAAACTGACAATGGTGGTCGTCGAGCTGGGCGTGTTGATCTACCAAGGTGCGCAGTTGGCGGCCGTGCATGGCTTGACCGACCTGTTCGGCGTGGCCAACCGCATCGCCGCCGAGCATCAGTCCGCGCAATTGCCGTTGCTGCGGGTCAGCCATTGGCAGGTGGATGTTACCGGTAAACCGGCGCGTGTATTCAGCAGCCACCCTGGCTCCGAGCAACCGATGATGGCTGTGCTGGTGCCACCGTCGATTGGTGAGTTTACCGAGGAGCAGGCGCCCCCTGCGCTATTGGAGTGGATTCGCCAGCAACACGCGGCAGGTACTGTGCTGGGCGGTGTATGCATTGGCTCAATCATGCTGGCGCGCAGCGGGTTGCTCGACGGGCGCAGTGCCACCACCCATTGGTCTTCCGCCAAATCCTTCGCGGCCCGTTACCCGGCAGTGCGCCTGGAGGCGGATAAACCCATCGTCGATGACGGCGACTTGATCACCACCGCCGGCCTGATGGCCTGGTCCGAACTCGGCCTGCGCCTGGTCGACCGCCTGATGGGCCCGAGCATCTCGGCCGATACCGCGCGTTTCCTGGTGATCGAGCACAGTGACAGCGCCAGCCAATGTGGCAGTAACTTCGCGCCGATTCTCGGCCACGGTGACGCGGCCATCCTCAAGGTTCAGCACGGGTTGCAGGCCAGCGGCGCGGTGGATGTGTCCTTGGCGGCGATGGCTCGGGAAGCGGGCTTGGAGGAGCGTACCTTCCTACGGCGCTTTCGCACCGCCACCGGCTTGAAACCCACCGAGTACTGCCAGCATTTGCGTGTGGGCAAGGCACGGCAGATGCTCGAATTCACTAATGGCACCATCGACCATATCGCCTGGACCGTCGGCTACCAAGACCCGAGTGCCTTTCGCGCCATCTTCAAGAAGATCACCGGCCTGACGCCCAGCGATTATCGCAGCCGTTTCGGCGTGTGAATCGTGCAGAACGCCGCCGCGTTATCGGGTCGTCGTGCAGAATAAAACAGGCCATCTGCCATCGATTTTCCGGCAACCGATTGATTTGAATGCAATCCCGTCCGAATGCGCCTTGGCCTGATCTCTGCAACGTTCCGTCTACACACATGGCGGGATGGCCAAGGGGGACGCATGACCCCGACTCAACGCAAGAAGCTGGTGGTTGCTCACTCCACACGTGAGGGTGCGCCGCTGCATGAGGTCGAAACCAACCGCGCTCTGGCGCGCTGGCTGGCGCAGATCCTCGGGCTCAAGTTCGGCGGCAGCTACGACACTGATCTGCACGCGGGGCGGGCGTTGTACCTGCTGCCCACACAGACCCTGGTCGGCCCGGCCCAGGCCCGAGCGCTGAATATCAAGGGGCCTGAGGATTTGTGGGGCGGTTATGTCGACCACGACTTCATCTGCACCAAAGCCATCAGTCATGGCTTGCTCGGCCCTGAAGCCAAAGCGCCGCAAGGTTGGTCGGCGTTGTTTTGCGAGCGTGTACGAAAAGTCGTGCTGGACGGTCTGAGCGTCTTTGCACTGGAAGACGCGCGGCCCGCCGCCACGCGCTTGCTCTACAGCGGCCCCATCCGCTTGAAACCCGTGCACGCCTGCGCAGGCCGAGGCCAGGAAGTTATCCACAGCCTGGACGAATTCGAAGCGGTGCTGGCGCGACCGGATGCCGCGAAACTCTTCAACGAAGGCGTGGTGCTGGAGCAGGACCTGCACGATGTGGTCACCCACAGCGTTGGCCAAAGCTTTATCGGCGATCACGTGTTCAGCTACTGCGGCGAGCAATACCTGACGAAAGACGGGCAGGGCGAAGAGGTCTACGGCGGCTCCAACTTGTTGGTAGTGCCCGGTGACTACGATGACCTGTTGCAACTCGAACTGCCCGACGACGTACGCGAAGCCATCGAACAAGCCCAGGTCTTCGATGCGGCCGCCGATGAGGCCTACCCCGGTTTCTACGCATCACGGCGCAACTACGACATCGCTCAGGGCTTGGACAGCAACGGCCAACGCCGCAGCGGTGTACTCGAACAATCCTGGCGCATGGGCGGGGCCAGCAGCGCGGAAGTCGCGGCGCTGCAAAGTTTTATCAACAACCCTGGCCTGCGTGCGATCCATGTGTCCTCGGTGGAAACCTACGTGGACCAACCGCTGCCAGCCAATGCCATCGAGGTGTATCGCGGCCCGGCGGAAAACAGCGAGTTTCTTCTCAAGTACGTGACGGTTAAGGCTTATGACGGCTAAAAGCGAAAGCATTGCGATCGATATCGACGACGAACAGATGAGCGGCACCTTCCTCAGCCCTAAATCCAAAGTCCCCGGCGTGTTGTTTGTGCACGGTTGGGGCGGCAGCCAGGAGCGCGACCTGGAACGCGCCAAAGGCATCGCCGGCTTGGGTTGCGTGTGCCTGACCTTCGACCTGCGCGGGCACGCCGGCACGGGCATTCCATTGTCCCGCGTCACCCGCGAAGACAACCTGCGCGACCTGCTGGCGGCCTATGACCGTCTGCTGTCGCACCCGGCCATCGACACCTCGGCGGTGGCGGTGGTGGGCACCAGTTACGGCGGTTACCTTGCGGCGATTCTCACCTCGTTGCGCCCGGTGCGCTGGCTGGCGCTGCGCGTACCGGCGTTGTACCGCGATCAGGAATGGCTCAAACCCAAGCGTGATCTGGATAAGGCCGACCTGATGGATTACCGCAGCACCTTGGTCCACGCCGAAACCAATCGCGCCTTGCACGCGTGTTCGGCGTTTACCGGTGATGTGTTGATCGTCGAATCGGAAACCGATGACCACGTGCCCCACGCCACCATCATGAGCTACCGCGCGGCGTGCCAGCAGACCCACTCACTGACCCATCGCATCATCGACGGCGCCGACCATTCCCTCAGCGATCCGGTGTCCCAACAGGCCTACACCTCAATCCTGGTGGACTGGATCACCGAGATGGTGGTGGGCGAACGGTTGAGCATCATTCAGTCCCAGTAAAGCGTTCAAGCGGGTGTTTTCTTCACCCGCAACGCCTTCGCCTTGGCCTCCACACCGAGGTACATCACCAGCGCGATCAGCAGCGGCAAGATGAAGTAAATCGCCCGATACGCGATCAACCCGGCAAGCAAGCTGCCCCGCGACGCCTCATGCTGCAACAGCGCAATAAACACCGCCTCCAGCACGCCCAGCCCGGCCGGAATATGGGTGAGCACTCCGGCAATCGCGCTGATCAACAGCACGCCCAACACCAGCGGATAGTCCAACTTGGCCGGCAGCAGGGTAAAGATCACCGCTGCCATCAGCGACCAGTTCAGCGCGCCGAGCAGCAATTGCAAGCACGCCATGCGCACGGACGGCAGGTTGATTTCCATGCCGCGAATCGTCCACGCACGCTTTTTCGAAAACTGGCAGGCCACCAGATAGCCGAGGCTGGCCAGTACCAACAACGCACCAATGCCTTGCAAGGCTGTGGTGCTGACCTTCCACCCCGGCGGCATGGTCACCAGACCGCTGCTGAACACCACCCCGGCTATCGCCATGTAGCCAAACCAATTGGTGGCCAGGCTCAGGCCGAGGATCTTGGCGATATTGCCGGTGCTCACGCCCAAGCGCGAATACAGGCGATAACGCATGGCGATGCCGCCGACCCACGCGCTCAGGTTGAGGTTGAACGCGTAGCTGATGATGCCCACCGGCAGGATCTGCTTCCACACCAGGTTCTGGCGAATGTAAGTGCGGCCGATCAAGTCGAAGCTGGCGTACACCAAAAAGCTGCACAGTGTCAGTGCGCCCGCGATCACCAGGGTGCGGGCTTTGAAGTCGCCCAGGGTCTGCACCACTTCGCTCCAATCGATGCGCCGCGCGAGCAGGGTGAACAGCACGATCAACACCAGGAAAAAGGCGATGGTCAGCGGTTTCTTCCAGCGTTTGAACCGGGATTCAGCGGTCATTGGCCTGGCTCTCGATGGGTTTCAACCGTGGCTTGTGTGCCGGTAACCAACCGGTCAAGGCCGGGAAGTGGCGCATCACATGAAACACCAGGAAGCCCACCGTCAATCGCCAGAGCCACAGGCGCGGCTTGCGGTTTTCCGGCATGGTCTGGCAGTGGTCGCGGGCGAGTATTTCCAGGCGTTCATACAGCTGTTGATTGAACGCGCGGTCACGAATCAACACGTTGGCTTCCAGGTTCAGCGACAGGCTCAACGGGTCCAGATTGCTCGACCCCACGGTGCTCCATTCGTCATCCACCAACGCCACCTTGCCGTGCAGCGGGCGCTGGCAGTATTCGTGGATGACCACGCCGTCCTTGAGCAAATAGTCGTAGAGCATTCGCGCCGCCAGCTTGGCCAGCAGCACGTCGGGCTGGCCCTGCATAATCAGTTGCACCTGCACGCCACGGCGCGCGGCATTGCGGATTTCCCGCAGCAGGCGGTAGCCGGGGAAGAAGTAGGCGTTGGCGATCACCACGCGCTGTTGCGCCTTGCTCAGCGCGTGGATGTACGCCTCTTCAATGTCATCGCGATGCTGCACGTTGTCGCGGTAAATCAGGCGCACCAGGCCATCGCCCTGGTCGGTGGACCACAACGAAGGCCGTTGCTGGCGCCGCCGCCAGCCACGTCGCGTGCGCACCTGGCGACCACTTTGCGCCAGGGCGAAATGATGCAGGTCCGCCACCGCCGGGCCCACCACCTGCACCGCGTAATCCTGCTTGGCTTCGGGGCCGAAATCGCCCAAGTGGTCGGCAGAAAAGTTGATCCCACCGATAAACGCCACTTCTGCATCCACCACCACAATCTTGCGGTGCAGGCGACGAAACCAGTTGGTGCGAAACCCCAGGGTCTTGGACGCCGGGTCGAACATCTGCACCGTCACACCGGCGTCCGCCAGTTCGCCTAGAAACGACGGGCTCAGTTCGCCGCAGCCAAAACCGTCCAGGCTCACCACCACCTTCACACCACGCTGCGCAGCCTCGATCAGGATGCTGTGCAGTTCATGGCCTACCTTGTCTTCGAAAAGAATGAAGGTCTCCAGCAGAATCTCCCGTCGGGCCGCGCGCAGGGCTTCGAACACCTTGGGGAAATACGCCTCGCCGTTTTCCAGCAATTGGACCTGGTTGCCACTTTGCCAGCCGTAATCCAGGTCGCGGGGCTTGGCTTCGTCCGGCGGCTGGTCGGTGGAGATATGTTCCACGGCCACGTTCATAGCTCGACCTCCACCGACAGCGGCACATGGTCAGACAAGTGAGACCACGGCCGCGTGGTCAGCACGCGAGGGTTATGCACTTTCAGATTGCGCACATAAATCCGGTCCAGCGGCAGTAAGGGCAAACGCGCCGGAAAGGTACGCGCGGGTTTACCCATGGATTCAATAAACACTTCCTTCAAGCCCGCCTTGCTTAGGTCGGCCTTCTGGCGCCAGTCGTTGAAATCACCGGCCACGATCAGCGGAGCGTCGGCCGGAATCTCGCCGATGCGCTGCTCAATCAAGCGCAATTGCTGCTGGCGGTGCACTTCGCGCAAGCCCAGATGGATGCAGATCGCATGGATCTCCTGGCCGGTGCCTGGCAGGCGCAGCACGCAATGCAGCAGACCCCGGTTTTCATGGCCGCTTTGGGAGATATCGAGATTGTCGTAGCGCACGATCTGGAATTTCGACAGCAGCGCGTTGCCATGGTCGCCATGGGGGTAGACCGCGTTGCGGCCATAGGCGAACTGCGGCCAGATGCTGTCGGCGAGGAATTCGTACTGCGGCATGTTTGGCCAGTCGCTGAAGCGCTGTGGATGGCGCTCGTGGGTGCCATGGATTTCCTGCAGGAACACCATATCGGCGCCCACGCTGCGCACCGCTTCACGCAGTTCGGGCAGGATGAAACGTCGATTCAGGGCGGTAAAGCCCTTGTGGATATTGACCGTCAGCACCGTGAAGCGAGTGATGGCGACGCTGGGGGTGATGGGCACCCAGTCGGGGATCGCAGCCATGATTGCTCCTGTGAAAGAAGTGGGGGCCTGGCCCCCGTTTATGGCTGACTGTGATTTTTAACGGAAAGTTTCCAGCGTCCTACAGACGGCATAAAGATGCCGCTGAAGGGGAACGATCAACGTTCAAACCCGTCAGTTCCTTACAGACCCTTCTGAAGGAGCTCGGTGTTTTGCTGAATCTCAAGACTGCATTACTGCTCGGCGCGCTGCTGTTTTGCGGCAGTGGCGCACTGCAAGCGGCGGCCACCGCGCCGGAACCTGAAGCGCCGGCCAAGCCGGAGTTGCTGGTGGAGGGCGGGTTGCTGGGGGCGATCAGTTCCAGCATTGATGACGTACAGCAAAAGCTCGATCTCAATCAGAACCTGATCGATGAGTGGCGCCTGCGCGCGGACCGAGCGGCCGACGAGGTTGGGCGGCTGGTCAACCAAACCGCTGCGCGCTCACCCTGGAGCGTGGCGGGGGATTTCCTGCTGCTGTCCGGCGTGTGGGTAGGCGCTTTTGTGGCGCTGACGTTGTTGGGGCGATTTATCGTAAAGCGCCTGGGACGCCGTGCCTTCTTCGAGCGGCGCGAACGCCTGCTGGCGGTGCTCGGGTATGTGATTCCCTACACGATTCCCGCGCTTGTCTGTCTGCCGCTGACGCTTTACGTCAGTCACTTTCTGCCCACCTCCGTAGGCCGCGCGCTGGCGCTGTGTTTTGCCTACGCCACCAGCAGCGGTATCTTTTCCACCTCGATGCTGCTGTGCGTGATTGTGATGTTCAATGTCGGGCACAAGCGCCCGGCGGTTCGGATCATTCGCAGCTACTGCCCCAAGCCGTTGTTCCTGATCGGCTTCCTCGCCGCCCTCAGCGACGCGCTGACCAGCCCACAGATCGCCCGCCAGCTCGGTGGCAATATCACCAGCAGCATCGCGGTGTTTACCGGGCTGTTTGCGGCGGTGATTTTCGGCATGCTGGTGGTCCGCCTGCGCCGCCCGGTGGCCCACCTGATCCGCAACCGGCCATTGGCTCAACGTCTTAAACATCCGGCGCTGCAACAATCGCTGCGGATATTTTCTGGCCTGTGGTATTGGCCGATCCTGTTGATGGTGCTGGTGTCGGCGATCAACCTGATTGGTGCTGGTGACGACAACCAGAAAGTCCTGCGTTGCGCGCTGTTCAGCACAATCCTGCTGATCGGCACGGTGTTCCTCAGCACGGTGCTGCAACACCTGTTCAAGTCCCGCAGCCAAGTGGCGATCCAGCGCAGCAGCGCGTACAAGGAACGCTTCCTCAGCCTGTTGCACGCGATCCTGCGCATTGTCATGGCCATCGCGTTTATCGAAATCCTCGGGCGGATCTGGGGCGTGTCGCTGTTCGAGTTCGCCCAGCGCAACTCGGTGGGCCGGGCGATCAGTGATTCCCTCAGCAGCATCGGCCTGATCCTGCTGATGACCTGGCTGTTCTGGGTGGTGCTCGACACGGCGATCCAGGAAGCGCTGAAACCGCCGGTCAACAAGCGCTCCAGTCGCCAACCGAGCACGCGGGTGAAAACCATCCTGCCGCTGCTGCGTAATGCGGTGAAGATCATCCTGGTGGTGATCTGCGCGATCACCACCATGGCCAACCTCGGGATCAACGTCGCACCGCTGCTGGCCGGTGCCGGCGTGGTCGGCCTGGCCATTGGTTTTGGCTCGCAGCAGTTGGTGCAAGATGTGATTACCGGGCTGTTCATCATCATCGAAGACACGCTGTCCATCGGCGACTGGGTGGTACTCGACTCCGGCCACGCCGGCACTGTCGAAGGCCTGACCATCCGCACCCTGCGCCTGCGCGATGGTAAGGGCTTTGTGCATTCGGTGCCGTTCGGGCAGATCAAGGCGGTCACCAACCAATCGCGGCAATTTGCCTACGCGTTCTTCTCGGTGCAGTTCACCTACGACACGGACGTGGACAAGGCGGTGGAGCTGATCCGCGAGGCGGGGCAGTCGATCCGGGATGACGTGTTCCTCAAATACAACCTGCAAGGCCCGCTGGAAGTCTTCGGCGTCGACAAGATGGACCTCAACGGCGTGGTACTCACGGCGCAGTTCCGCACGGTGTCGGGCGGGCAATATGCGGTGAGCCGCGCGTTCAACCAGCGCCTGAAAAAGCTTGTGGATAACTGTGACGAAGTGCATTTCGCTCAGACTTATCCACAGCAGGTCATGGTGCCGGCGCGGGCGGCCCTTGAGCATGAACCGACGGAGGCAGGCGCGAAGATAGTTAATCCGTGACGGTTGCGCTACAAACCCGCAAAATGCAACGATTCTGGCCAAGACCAGAAAACCTTCGTTCCAAACAGACCGGGCCTGCTCAATCTATGCGAATGCGCCTTATGTTACTGGGCGGCGGGAATGCCCTCGGGCAGGCGCTGATTCGCCTCGGTGCAGAGGAAGACATCGGTTTCCTCGCACCCAAACCGCCCCAAGACGGCTGGGATGCCGCGAGCCTCACCCAATTGCTCGACGACACCCGTCCCGATGCGTTGATCAACCTCGCCTACTATTTCGACTGGTTCCAGGCCGAAGCGGTCAGCGAAACCCGCCTGGCTGCCCAGGAATTTGCCATCGAGCGGCTGGCCGAGCTGTGTCAGCACCACAACATCACCCTGCTGCAACCGTCCAGCTACCGCGTGTTCGATGGCTCCCGCGCCACCGCCTACAGCGAAAAAGACGAGCCTGTGCCCCTGGGCCTGCGCGGCCAGGCGTTGTGGCGTATCGAGCAGAGTGTGCGCGCCACTTGCCCGCAACATGTGTTGCTGCGGTTTGGCTGGCTGCTGGATGACAGTGTCGACGGCACTCTGGGGCGCTTTTTGGCTCGGGCCGAGAAACCGGATGAATTGCTGATGGCGGACGACCGTCGCGGCAACCCGACGCCGGTGGACGATGCCGCGCGGGTGATCATCTCGGTGCTCAAGCAACTCGATTGTGCGGCGCCGCTGTGGGGCACTTATCACTACGCCGGCCAGGAAGCGACCACACCGTTGGCGCTGGGCCAGGCGATCCTCACCGAAGCGCGCAGCTACCATCCGCTGGCAATCGAATCGCCTACCGCCCAGGCCCACGCGGCCCGGCCGGATGCGAGTGAAGAACCGCAACACGCGGTGCTTGCCTGCAAGAAAATCCTTCACACCTTTGGCATCAAGCCACGGGCATGGCGGGCGGGGTTGCCGGCGTTGCTGGATCGGTTTTACCGCCACGGCCAATAAAAAAAGGCGCCTGAAACAGGCGCCTTTTTTTGTGCGGCGGATTTAGAACTTGTAGCCAATACCCACCATGTAAACCATCGGGTCCACATCAACGTTCACCTTGGCGCGAGTGCCTGGTGCCACGCCGTTGTTTTCCACGGTGGCCTTGGTGCTGATGTCGATGTAGCGCGCCTGGGCGTTGATCATCCACTTGTCGTTGATCATGTAGTCCGCGCCGATCTGTGCGGCCCAGCCCCAGGAGTTTTCAGCCTTGAAGTTGCTGAAGCCTGCGCCCTGGGCACGGCTGCCGACGTGTTCGTCGTAGATCCAGGTGTAGTTGATACCGGCGCCCACGTACGGTTGGAAGGCCGACTTGTTGTCGAGTGGGTAGTACACGACGCTCAAGGTTGGCGGCAGGTGTTTCAGGGTGCCGAGCTTGCCGTTGGCCGGGCTCAGGGCGGTGCCCTTGATCTTCACATCATGTTCGAACGGCGTGGCGGCCAGCAGCTCGATACCGACGTGGTTGGTCAGCATGTAGGCGAAGTTCAGGCCCAGTTGGGTGTCGCTGCTCATGGTCGCCTTGCCGCCCAGGTTGGTGCCGGCCAGCGGGCCCTGGTCAACCTTGACGTGGCCGCTGTCCGCCTTCGGGTTCACGGTGATTGCACCGGCGCGCACCAGAATGTCGCCCGCTTCGTGAGCGTGTGCAACGGGGGCGACGAGGGCGAGCGCGAAGAGGGACGCGCCGAGCAGAGACTTGTTCATGGGAGCTCCAAAGGACGTTTAAAAGTTGTACGTCCAATGGTAAAGATCGTTCCGTCCGGTCTTTTGACTCAGCTCAATGAAAGGGCGATCAGCCTTATTCAGGCAGTTCGTACATGTAAATTTTCTCGGCTTCCATCTGGTAACCGGCATCGGCCAGCTCGCTGGTGGACGGTTTGACCTGCATCGCACCTTCGATCCAGTACGGCTGGTACAGCTCATCGAGCTTCACGCCGATTTCGCTTTTGACATGCACGATCTGGTTCGACGGCGGCGGCGGCACATGGATGCACGCGCCGAAATACGGCACCAGCAAGAACTCCGTCGTGCGGCCTTCCTCACTGACTTCCAGCGGCACGATGTAGCCCGGCAGTCGGATGTGCTGGCCGTCGAGGCTTTGCACCACCGGGGCGTTGTGCAAGTCCTGCTTGGCCGCTGGCGCTGCCTCGACCGACAAGGCATCGGCCATGTTCGACAAGTCGTGCAGCGGTTTCATATTGGGGATTTCCGGCGGTGCATCCGGCGGAATCATCTCCTGCCACGACAAATCCTTGGGCTGCTCATCGGCCCATACGGGCACGGCCACCAGCAGCAACAACGCAAACAGCGCACGACGCATCGAAGCCTTCCTCATAAACGTATGGACAGGCCATCGGCCAGGGATTGCCGATAGGCGCGCCACGCGGGCACGCTGCCCATCAACAGCGCAGCGCCCAGGATACCGGCGAGCAGCGTCCATTCATATTCGCTCGGCCACGACATCGGCAGGTCCAGGCCGTAGTTTGCCTGCAGATACCTGCGCGAGGCGGCGATGCACACATAGAGCAAGCCAACGCCGGCAACCACGCCAGACAACGCCAGGGCGAAGGCTTCGAAGATCAGCAGTGTCGCGATATGCCACGGGCGCGCACCCACCGAACGCAAAATCGCCATTTCGCGACGCCGTTCGTTGAGGCTGGTGAGGATCGCCGTGAGCATGCCGATCAAGCCGGTGAGCACTACGAACAGCGAGATCACGAACAGCGCTTTCTCGGCGGTGCCCATCATGCTCCACAGCTCTTGCAGCGCCACGCCGGGCAGGATCGCCAGCATCGGCTCGCCACGGAATTCGTTGATCTCCCGTTGCAGGGCGAAGGTGGAAATCTTGTTGTTCAGACCGAGCATGAACGCGGTGATGGCCTGCGGCGTGAGGTCCATGTTGCGCGCCTGGTCGGCACTGATGCGGCCTTTGCCTTGGGCTGGCACGCCGTTGTGCCAGTCGATATGGATCGCTTCCATGCCGCCGAGGCTGATGTGCAATGTGCGGTCCACTGGCGTGCCGGTGCGCTTGAGAATGCCGACCACGGTGAAGGGTTTGTCATCGTGTTTCACCAGGCTGACCACCGCCACACCATGGGCCAGCACCAGTTTGTCGCCCAGTTTGTAATGCAGGGCGTCAGCCACTTCTGCACCGAGCACCACTTCAAACGGGTCGGTGGCGAAGGCGCGGCCGCTGGCCAGTTCGAGGTTTTGCTTGCGGCCGTATTGGTAGTGCTCGAAGTAGGATTCGTTGGTGCCCATCACGCGGTAGCCGCGATGGGAGTCACCCAGGGAAATCGGGATGGCCCACCTCACTTGGGGGCTGGCGGCGAAATGCTCGAAGCTGTCCCAACGGATGTTGTTGGTGGCGTTGCCGATGCGGAATACCGAGTACAGCAGCAGGTTTACGGAGCCGGAACGCGCGCCGACAATCAGGTCGGTGCCGCTGATGGTGCTGGCGAAACTGTTGCGCGCCTCGACGCGCACCCGCTCTACCGCGAGCAGCAAGCAGACCGAAAGCGCGATGGCGAACGCGGTGAGGATCGCGGTAAAGCGGCGGTTAGCCAGGCTGGCCATGGCTAGACGGAACAGATACATCTCAAACCTCTGCGGGCGTGGCGGCGCGATTGAGTTCGGCCAGCGACAGGTTGCGGTCGAACAGCGAAGCCAGGCTCTGGTCATGGCTGACAAACAACAGGCTGGCGCCAGCTTCACGGCATTCGGCAAACAACAGCTGTAGGAAGGCTTCGCGGGCGTCGTAGTCCAGGGCCGAAGTGGGCTCGTCGGCGATCACCAGCTCCGGTTGGCCGATCAATGCACGGGCGGCGGCCACCCGTTGTTGCTGGCCGATGGACAGCGAGTCGGCGCGGCGCTCCAGCAGGGCTTTGTCTTTCAACCCAAGGTGTGCGAGCAAAGCGGCGGCGGCCTGGTCGACACTGCCGTGGCGCTGTTTCGCCCGTTGCGCGCGCAATTTGGAAAAGTGGCAGGGCAACTCGACGTTCTCGCGCACCGACAGGAACGGCAGCAGGTTGAACTGCTGGAAGATGTAGCCGGTGTGGTCGACGCGGAAGCGGTCGCGGGCGCCGGCCGAAAGCTCGGTCAGCTCCTGGCCGAGCAGGCGGATGCTGCCCTGGTTGGGTGTCTGCACGCCGCCAAGCAGTCCCAGCAGCGTGGTTTTGCCACTGCCGCTCGGGCCCTTGAGAAACAGGGTTTCCCCCGCGTCCAGGCGGAACGCGGGGATGTCCAGCAACTGCGGGTGACCGGGCCAGTTGAAGCCCAGGTCAGACAGTTCGATCAATGCGTGGGTCATGTGAACTCAGAACTTCAGGGTGGCTGCTGTGGCCGTCGCTTCAACGCCTTGCTGGCCGCTCGGGCCGATCAGTTGTACCTGAATTTTCTGGGTGGCGGGGAAGGTCTTGAAGACCTGGGTCAGGTCGAGGTTGCTCAAGGCCGTCGGCGTGGCACAGGTGAACTGGTAATGGGCGTGAATTTCGCTGTGGTCGTGATGGTGTTCGTGGGCGCCGTCTTTGGCGTCGTGATCGTGGTCATCATCGTCGTCGTGGTCCGCTTCAGGCTTGTCGCCAAACAGCGGGCTATTGAGCTCCTGGCTGCTGACCACGCAACCGGCACCCTTAGGCAGGTTGAACAGGGCGGCTGGGTTTTCCAGCTGTTTGCGCACGGCGGCGACCTTGGCTTTGTCCGACGGGGTGGTGGCCAAGTGTTCGAAACCCACCAGGTTCATCGCCGGGCTGTCCAGCTCCAGCTCCAGCGCCTGGCCGTCGAGCACTGCGTTGAGGCGACCGACGCCATGTTCGTGGGCGCCAAGGCTGCCGTGTTCATGGTCGTGATCATCATGAGCGTGGGCAACCGCCAATGGCAGTAGGGCGAACGGCAAAGCAAGCAACAGACGGCGCATGAGAAGGCTCCAGAACATGAAAGTTTTGTTATGTGATCTTATAACAATAGTGCCAGAGTTTGACCGCCCGCTTGGCGTTGCGCAAGCCGCATGGGAGCATGCCTGTCAGAAAAACTGCAGGAGGATGGACGATGTTGCGAATTCGTGGAACCGTCGGCGACTTGCCGGTGGACTTGACCCTGGAACTGGACGACGGCGATTGGGCACGGCTGGGCGCACAGTTGCAGGCGACGCCTGTACCCGCCGCAGCGACAGCGACACCGGTGAAGCAGAATGACGACCTGTGGCAGAACGCCCAGGACCTGTTGCGCAAGGCCGGGCAGCTCAGCGGCCTGGAGTTGCTGGATCAGTTGGAAGGCTTGGCCGGCGATGCGGCGTCAGGCAAGCGCCTGCTGGTGCGCCTGCGCCACAGTTCGAAGGTGAAAGTGGCCAGCGGCGCCGATACGCCGCTGTACAGCTGGGTCGGCGATTAGTACAGCGCGGCAAACAACTTGCGGCGGTACACGGTCACCAGCGGGTGATCATTGCCCAGCAGTTCGAACACCTGCAGCAAGGTCTTGTGTGGCAGGCCTTCGCTGTAGCTGCGGTTACGGATGAATAGCTTGAGCAGACCTTCCAGCGCTGCGTCGTACTGCTGGCGCGCCAGTTGCTGGATCGCCAGCTGATAGGCCGCTTCGTCATCCTGCGGGTTTTGCGCCAGGCGGCTTTTCAGGTCGGCGGCGTCCGGGAGGTCGGCAGCCTGGCGCAGGAAGGTGATCTGCGCCTTGGCGCCGGCGAGGGCGGCTTTGTGGTCGTCGCTCTTCACGGCGTCCAGCACGGTCTGGGCTTCGCCCAACTCACCACGCTCAGCCAGGCAGCGCGCGTACAGGATTAACGCCGCAGCGTTGGTGTTGTCCTCGCCCAGCAATGCCACCAGCACGGCCTCGGCATCGCTGATGCGACCCTCGGCAAACAACGCTTGGGCCTGCTCCAACGGATCCGCCGCCGCCGGTGGTGGCATCTGTACATGCGGCTCCAGCATCGCGCGCACCGCCGACTCCGGCTGCGCCCCGGCAAAACCGTCCACCGGCTGGCCGTCCTTGAACAACACCACCGTCGGCAGGCTTTGAATGCCAAAGCGCGCAACAATATCCTGCTCGGCCTCGCAATCGACCTTGGCCAGCAGCAACTCACCCTGATAACTCTCGGCAACTTTCGCGAGCATCGGCATCAACGCCTTGCACGGCGCGCACCACTCGGCCCAGAAATCCACCAGTACGGGTTTTTCGAAGGAGTTCTGGATCACTGCCTGGTCAAAATTGGCGGTGGTGACATCGAAGATGTACGGCGTGGGCTCACTCATGGGGCGTCTCGAATAAAGCGGGAATGGCGCAACTATAAGGGCTGGCGAGCCTGGCTGAAAGTGCGGTGATCCGGCACCGCTTTCGCGAGCAAGCCCGCTCCCACAGGGGAATGCGGTCACATGTGGGAGCGGGCTTGCTCGCGAAGGTCTCAAGAGCGCCGCGAATGGTACAGACTCACCTTGCGAAACTCCCAAGGCTCCGCCAGATCCGGCAACGTCAGCGCATCAAGAATCTCCAGCCGCCGATAATCCGGGTGCTGAAAATCCCGTACGCGTGAATCCGCTACCAACGCTTCGCGGCCTCGCGTGAGGAACTGATCCAGCAGCGGCAGGTTCGCCCGGTCGTAGAGCGCATCCGCCACCAGAATCAGGTCGAAGCGGTCGGCCTCGGCGAAGAAGTCTTGCGAATAACCCAGCTCTACGCCGTTGAGTTCGGCATTCGCCCGGCAGGATGCCAGCGCCAACGGGTCGAGGTCGCAGGCCACCACTTCCAGCGCGCCGGCTTTGACCGCCGCAATCCCGGCCACGCCGGAGCCCGCGCCAAAATCCAGCACGCGCTTGCCCGCGACCCACTGCGGGTTCGCCGCCAGGTACCGCGCCAGCGCCAGGCCACTGGCCCAGCAAAAGCTCCAGTAGGGCGGTTCATGCAGGATGCGCCGAGTTTCTTCGGGGCTGAAGGCGCGGTCCATGTTGTCTGCATCCAGAAGCCACAACGACAACGCGGTGCCCGGCAGCGGGCAGGGCACCAGGTGCGCGTCGCCGATCAGTTCGCTCAGTGCGGCTTGCAGGTCCAGCGGTGGCGTCATGGTGCCTTGACGAGTTGCAGGGGGCCGGTGGTCTGGGTGATCGCCTGGGTGATGCGCACGGCGGGCAGGTGCAGGATCAGTTGGCCGGACTGGCTGGCGCGGCCACGCAGTTCAACCCGCGCACCGGCAGGGAACGCCTCGGGGTTGAAGCGCAGGCGGAAGGCCAGGGGCTTGCCGTTGCCGCTCAACACGCTGCTGGCGAGCAGTTGTTGCGGGCGTGAACGGTCATCGATCACCAGCAACGCCATCTCGACTTCGGCGCCCGCCGGAATGTTGGTCAGGCTGCCGCTGATTTCCCGCTGGTAGGCGGGCAGGGGGCCCATGTCTTCAAGGCCGGGGACTTTTTTCTCTTGGGCCGGTGTGGGCTGAGGTGCGGCCGGCTTGGGGGCTTCGCTGCTGCAGGCGACCAGGAAACTGAACAGGGTGAGCAAAACAAGTGGTCGTAACTGCATGTACGGCTCCAGAAAGGACAAAATCCGTGGCTTGAAAAATATGAAACATAATAGTCAGCCTATATACCGTAAAGGCTATGGCTTGTCTTGCCACGGGGATGCGCTACCATGGCCCTCCCTTTATTTGTTGCCTGCCTACCATGCACTGTCCCTTCTGCGGTGCCAACGACACCAAGGTCATTGACTCGCGTCTGGTCGCCGAGGGCGATCAAGTACGTCGCCGGCGCGAATGCCTGGCCTGCGGTGAACGTTTCACCACCTTCGAAACCGCCGAACTGGTATTGCCGCGTCTGATCAAATCCGACGGAAGCCGCCAGCCTTTCGACGAAGAAAAACTGCGCGCCGGTATGCAGCGCGCCCTGGAAAAACGCCCGGTGAGTGTCGAGCGGCTGGAGGCGGCGCTGGTGCACATCAAGCACAAGCTGCGTGCGACCGGCGAGCGCGAGGTCAAGAGCCTGGTGGTTGGAGAACTGGTGATGGGCGAGTTGCAAAAGCTCGACGAAGTTGCCTACATCCGTTTCGCCTCGGTGTATCGACGCTTCCAGGACCTCAATGAGTTCCGCGAAGAGATCGACCGCCTGGCCCGTGAGCCTGCCAAAGAATGAACCCACCGTCTGCCGAACAAGCTGTGCTCGATGCTCATTACATGGCCCGCGCCCTGGAACTGGCGCGCAAGGGCCTGTACACCACCCATCCCAACCCGCGCGTGGGTTGCGTGATTGTGCGTGACGGGCAGATTGTCGGCGAAGGCTGGCATGAGCGTACCGGCGAACCCCACGCCGAACCCAACGCCCTGCGCGCCGCCGGAGCCAAAGCCCGTGGCGCCACGGTGTATGTGACCCTCGAACCGTGCAGTCACCATGGGCGTACGCCGCCTTGCGCGGATGCGTTGGTCACGGCGGGCGTGGCTCGTGTCGTCGCCGGCATGCAGGACCCGAACCCGGAAGTGGCGGGGCGCGGCATGCAGCGCTTGGCTCAAGCCGGTATCGAAGTGCGCAGCGGTGTGTTGGAAGCAGAAGCTCGCGCGTTGAATCCGGGGTTCCTCAAACGCATGGAGCACGGCCTGCCCTTCGTGCGGGTCAAGCTGGCAATGAGTCTGGACGGCCGCACCGCGATGGCCAGTGGCGAAAGCCAATGGATCACCGGCCCGGCTGCCCGTGCCGCCGTGCAGCGCCTGCGCGCCGAGGCCAGCGTGGTGCTGACCGGCGCCGACACGGTGCTGGCCGACGGCGCACGCCTGACCGTGCGCGCCGCCGAACTCGGCCTGGATGAAGCCACCACGGCCCTGGCCATGTCGCGCCCGCCGTTGCGCGTGCTGATCGACGGCCGCCTGCGCGTGCCGCTCAATGCGCCATTCTTCAAGGCCGGCCCGGCGTTGGTCATCACCTGCGTGACCCCGGAAAACCAGTTCCCCCGTGGCCCCGAGTGCCTGGTGGTGCCGGGCGTAGACGGCCAGGTTGACCTGCGCTCGGCGCTGGTTGCGCTGGCGGCCCGTGGCGTCAACGAAGTGCTGGTGGAAGCCGGCCCAAGCCTGGCCGGTGCATTTGCCCAGCAAGGCCTGGTGGATGAATACGTGATTTTCATCGCCGGCAAATTCCTCGGCTCCGCCGCCCGGCCTTTGTTGGACTGGCCGCTTGAGAAACTGGCCGATGCCCCCCAACTCAAGATCACTGAAATGCGCGCTGTAGGCGACGACTGGCGAGTCACTGCCATCCCTGTGCCAGCAGCGAGCGTATAATTCTGACCGGACGCTCAAGTGTCCCGTACCGTTTTCCAGGAGAAGGCCATGTTCACCGGCATCATCGAATCCATCGGCAGCATTCGTGCAATGACCCCAAAAGGCGGCGATGTTCGCTTGTCGGTTGAAACCGGCAAGCTCGACCTGGGCGACGTCAAACTGGGCGACAGCATTGCCATCAATGGTGTGTGCCTGACCGTCATCGAGTTGCCAGGCAACGGTTTTGCCGCCGATGTCAGCCGGGAAACCCTGGACTGCACCGCGATGAACGACCTCAAGGCCGGCAGCCCGGTCAACCTGGAAAAAGCCCTGACCCCGACCACCCGCCTGGGCGGCCACCTGGTCAGCGGCCATGTGGACGGCGTCGGTGAAGTGGTCGCGCGTAGCGAGAACGCCCGTGCGGTCGAATTCCGCATCCGCGCGCCGAAAGAGCTGGCCAAGTACATCGCCCACAAAGGCTCGATCACCGTCGATGGCACCAGCCTGACCGTGAACGCCGTGAACGGCGCCGAATTTGAACTGACCATCATTCCCCACACCCTCAGCGAAACCATCATGGCGTCTTACCAGCCAGGTCGCCGGGTGAACCTGGAAGTGGACTTGCTTGCCCGTTACCTGGAGCGCCTGTTGTTGGGCGATAAGGCCGCAGAGCCAGCCGCCGGGAACATCACTGAAAGTTTTCTGGCCGCTAACGGCTACCTGAAATCCTGACCAAGGGGGTGCCGCGTGGCGCTCAATAGCATCGAAGAACTGGTTGAAGACATCCGCCAAGGCAAGATGGTCATCCTGATGGATGACGAAGACCGCGAAAACGAAGGCGACATCATCATGGCCGCCGAGGCCTGCCTGCCTGAGCACATCAACTTCATGGCCAAGCACGCCCGCGGGCTGATCTGCATGCCCATGAGCCGTGAGCGCTGCGAGTTGCTCAAGCTGCCGTTGATGGCGCCGCGCAATGGTTCGGGTTTTGGTACCAAGTTCACCGTCTCGATTGAAGCCACCACCGGCGTCACCACGGGCATCTCCGCCGCCGACCGCGCACGTACCGTGCAGGCCGCCGCCGCCAAAGACGCCAAGGCCGAAGACATCGTCAGCCCCGGTCACATCTTCCCGTTGATGGCCCAACCGGGCGGCACCCTGGCCCGCGCCGGCCACACCGAAGCCGCCTGCGACCTGGCGCGCATGGCCGGTTTCGAGCCGAGCGGGGTGATCTGCGAAGTGATGAACGACGACGGCACCATGGCCCGTCGCACCGAACTCGAAGCCTTTGCCGCCGAACACAACCTCAAGATCGGCACGATTGCCGACCTGATTCACTACCGCATGATCCACGAACGTACCGTTCAGCGGATTGCCGAGCAGCCACTGGACAGCGAACTGGGCCAATTCAATTTGGTGACCTACCGTGATTCAGTGGAAGGCGACGTGCACATGGCCCTGACCCTGGGCACCATTTGCGCCGAAGAACCCACCCTGGTGCGTGTGCACAACATGGACCCGCTGCGTGACCTGCTGATGGTCAAGCAGCCGGGCCGCTGGAGCCTGCGCGCCGCCATGGCTGCGGTTTCCGAGGCTGGCAGTGGTGTGGTGCTGTTGCTCGGTCACCCGCTGGATGGCGATGTGTTGCTGGCGCATATCCGCGAAACAGCTGACCACGCGCCGGTGAAAAAACCGACCACCTACAGCATCGTCGGTGCCGGTTCGCAGATCCTGCGTGACCTGGGCGTGCGTAAAATGCGCTTGATGAGTGCGCCAATGAAATTTAATGCGATATCCGGTTTCGACCTGGAAGTAGTAGAATACGTGCCCTCCGAATAAAGGCCGGCGATTTTCGCCCCTTGTTCGCGGTTCAAACATCACTAAGGGGCGCGTCATACACGCGTCCCGGCTCTTTAAGAGATTTGTCGAATGACCCTGAAGACCATCGAAGGTACCTTCATCGCCCCCAAAGGCCGCTATGCCCTGGTGGTTGGCCGCTTCAACAGCTTCGTGGTTGAAAGCCTGGTAAGCGGTGCCGTTGACGCCCTGGTTCGCCACGGTGTGAGCGAGAGCGACATCACGATCATCCGCGCGCCTGGCGCCTTCGAAATTCCACTGGTTGCGCAAAAAGTTGCTCAACAGGGTGAATACGCGGCGATCATCGCCCTGGGCGCGGTCATTCGTGGCGGTACTCCGCACTTCGAATACGTGGCTGGCGAATGCACCAAGGGCCTGGCCCAGGTGTCCATGGAGTTTGGCGTGCCAGTCGCTTTCGGCGTGCTGACCGTTGACTCCATCGAGCAAGCCATCGAGCGTTCCGGCACCAAGGCCGGTAACAAAGGCGCTGAAGCTGCCCTGTCCGCCCTGGAAATGGTCAGCCTGCTGTCGCAGTTGGAGGCCAAGTGATTTCCGACGAGAGCGACAACTTCAACCCGCGCGAGCCACGTCCAGCCGATGCTGGCAAGCCGTCCAAGAACGAGAAGCGTCGCGCTGCTCGTCAGTTGGCGACCCAGGCGCTGTACCAGCGTCACCTGGCGGGCGCGTCGTTGAACGAGATCGAAGCACAGTTTCGCGTCGACAACGATTTCACCTTCGCCGACCTGCCGTACTTTCACGACATCCTGCACGGTGTGCATGCGCACCTGACCGAGATCGACACGGCCCTGGCACCTTGCCTGGACCTGACCATCGAAGAGTTGGACCCGGTTGAACTGTGCGTGATGCGCCTGTCTGCCTGGGAACTGCTGTATCGCGTCGACGTGCCATACCGCGTGGTGATCAACGAAGGTATCGAACTGGCGAAAGTCTACGGTTCGACCGACGGTCACAAGTTCGTCAACGGCGTGCTCGACAAGCTGGCACCGCGCCTGCGTGAAGCCGAAGTGAAGGCGTACAAGCGCTAATTGGCGCTTGAGTCCTGAATGGGCGAGTTTGAGCTGATCCGCAATTACTTCGCCGCCGCGCCCTGTGCGCAAGGCGGCGAAGGCATTGCACTTGGGATCGGCGACGACTGCGCCTTGCTGGCGCTCCCTGCCGGGGAGCAGCTGGCGATCTCCACCGATACACTGGTGGCCGGGGTGCATTTTGCCGACCCCTGCGACCCGTTCCTGCTGGGCCAGCGCTCGTTGGCCGTGGCGGTGAGCGACTTGGCCGCCATGGGCGCCAACCCCCTCGCCTTTACCCTTGCTCTCACCACACCGACGGTCGACGCCGATTGGCTGCAACGCTATGCCCAGGGGTTGAACCTGATGGCGCAGAGCTGTGGCGTGGGCCTGGTGGGCGGCGATACCACCCGTGGGCCGTTAAGCCTGACCCTCACCGTATTTGGTCGCGTACCTGCAGGGCAAGCCTTGACCCGCAGCGGGGCGCAGCCGGGTGACTTGCTGTGTGTCGGTGGCGAATTGGGCAATGCGGCTGGCGCGCTGCCGTTGGTATTGGGCCAGCGCAGTGCCGACGCAGCCATCGCCGACCCGCTGCTGGCCCATTACTGGTCGCCGCAACCGCAGTTGGCCCTGGGGCTGGCGTTGCGCGGCAAGGCCACGTCTGCCATGGACATTTCCGATGGGCTCCTGGCCGATTGCGGGCATATCGCCACGGCCTCGGCTGTCAGCCTGTTGATCGAGCGTCAGCGGTTGCCTTTGTCCCAGGCGCTGTTGGCGTTTGTCGGCGATGACGCCGCGCGCGTGGCGGCCCTGAGCGGGGGCGACGATTATGTGCTGGCGTTCACCCTGCCACCCGCCGAGCTGGCGCCGTTGCTGGCCGACGGCTGGCCGGTCCATGTGATCGGCCGGGTTGAGGCGGGGCAGGGCGTGACGCTGCTCGACGCCAGCGGGCAGGACATCACGCCGGTCATTCGTGGCTATCAACATTTTCGCGGGGCGCCCTGAATCGGCGAGCTGCGCTACCCTCTATAGCGTAATCACGGATGCAAGGCCCTGTAGGAGGTCGCCACCATGGATGTGCGCCGCTGGCTGCTGATAGTGCTGTGTGCCTTTACGTCGTTGGTCCAGGCGCAGGACGTGCCCGGCAAGGTCATGCTGGCCAGTGAAGAGTGGAACGACTACACCAACAAAGACGGCAGCGGCCTGGCCTGGGACGTGCTGCGCCAGGTGTTCGAACCCGCCGGAATCACGCTGCAGACCCGCTCCGTACCCTACACACGATCGGTCGGCCTGGCCCAGCGCGGCGAGGTGGATGGCTGGGTCGGTTCCTATCGCGATGAAGCCACGGGTGTGTTGGAACTTCGATTCCGATCATATCTACGCCCTCGGCCTGGCCAGCACGCCGGCGCCGACAGTGGCCACGCTGGGCAATTACCGCCTGGCCTGGGTGCGCGGCTACAAGTACGAGGAGTACTTGCCCAATGTGCACCGCTTCAACCAGATCGAGCGCCGCGACGGTATTTTGCCGATGCTGCAACACGCGCGGGCCGACTTCTACATCGATGCGCTGACCGAGGCCAAGTACGTGCTGAATCAGGCGGATGACCCGTCCAAGTTCACACTGACCCACATCGCCGAACTGCCGCTCTATATCGGGTTTGCCGATAACGAGCGAGGTCGCGCCTTGATGGCCGTGTTCGACCAGCGCATGGCGGCGCTGGTGAAAAGCGGCGAGTTAAAGGCGATTTTCGAGCACTGGAAACAGCCGTATCCGTTCTGACCTGCATAGAACCAAGGCGAAGGCCAATCGAACCTATTGATCTTTATCAGCGATAATTCAGCTTAAGCGTCTGTAGGAACCTGCTGTTACAATGGCCGCCATCGTAAAAACTGAAATCAGGAGCACACGGTGCCCGTCGTTTTCGTCGCCGCTTCCAAGCTGCCTACCCCTTTTGCCACGTTCACCATGAACGGCTTCCTCGAAGAAGCCACCGGGCGCGAGCACGTTGTGCTGAGCCTGGGCGATATCGCGGATGGCGCGCCAGTGCTGGGTCGTGTGCATTCCGAATGCCTGACCGGCGATGCGCTGTTCAGTCAGCGTTGCGACTGCGGTTCGCAACTGGAAGCCGCCATGCGGGCCATCGCCCGTGAAGGCCGTGGCGTGTTGCTGTACCTGCGTCAGGAAGGCCGTGGCATTGGCCTGATGAACAAGATCCGCGCCTACGAGCTGCAAGACGGCGGCGCCGATACCGTCGAGGCCAACGAGCGCCTGGGTTTCGCCGCCGACCAGCGTGACTACGCGATCTGCCTGCCGATGCTGGAGCACCTGGGCGTCAAATCCCTGCGCTTGATGACCAACAACCCACGCAAGGTCAAAGCCTTGACCGAGATGGGCATCACCGTGGCCGAGCGCGTGCCGCTGCACACCGGGCACAACCCGCACAACAAACTCTACCTGGCCACCAAGGCAAGCAAGCTCGACCACATGATGGGCAACGAGCACCAGGGCGAGGTCGACCGCGCGTGACCCGTGGCCAGGTGAAACGGCGACTGTCCTTCAACTGGTGGCAGTACCTGGCCCTGGCGCTGCTGCCCCTGTTTGTGATCAACCTGGTGTTCGGCCAAGCCGAATCCTTGCTGCCAGTGCTGGCCATGCCGTTCTTCATTGCCGGCGTGGCCTCGATGTTTCTCAGCCTGCGTTACTTCAACGGCTATAAACACGCGTTGATCGCTACCTCCAAAGCCCTCGATACCCCCGAAGAACCGGCTGCCTGGATCACCCTGGCGGCCCGTCGGCGTACGGCGTTGCTGGTGGCGGCGGTTCCGGCCTGGATCGGCGCGCTGGCGGTGTTCGTCGGCCTGGAGGCGGTGCCGCTGTTCCTGCTGGCACTGTCGACGCTGGTGCTGTTCTACCTCTACCGCATCCCCCGTCAACTGGGATGAAGCGTGCTTGGCTGGCGGTCCTGCTGCTGGCGTTGAGTGCCCAGGCATTGTCGGCCGAGCGGGTGGTCAGCCTGGCGCCGTCCCTGTCTGAAATCGTTGCTGAACTGGGCGCCGCCGACGTGCTGGTGGGTGTGCTCGATGGTGGCGAGCGCCCTGCTGCCCTGGCGCACGTGGCGTCCGTGGGGCATTACGGCCAATTGGATATGGAACGCCTGCTCAGCCTCAAGCCCGACTTGATCCTGCTGTGGCCCGGCAGCGTCGGCCCAGCCCAGCGTGAGCAGTTGCAGCGCCTGAACATCCCGGTCTACGTCGCTGAACCCCATAGCCTTGAACAACTCACCACCCAGGTCCAGGCCATCGCCGAGCAATTGGGTCGTGCTGAAGCCGGCCGGCAATTGGCCGCGCAATTACGCCAACGCCTGGCCGAGTTGCGTCAGCGCTATCAGCGTGCCGAGCCATTGCGCGTGTTTTACCAAGTGTGGAACCAGCCGCTGTATACCGTGGGCGGCGGGCAGATCATCAGCGATGCGTTGAGTGTGTGCGGCGCGCGTAATGTGTTCGATGACCTCAAGTTGCCCGCGCCGCAGGTGAGCATTGAATCGGTGTTGCAGCGTGATCCCGAATTGATTCTGGTCGGGGATCAAGCGCAGAAGGAGGCCTGGAAGGTCTGGCCGGCGATGGCGGAACGGGTGCGCGTGGTGCCGGATAAAGGCCTGGAGCGTCCGAGCGGGCAGATGTTGGAGGCGGTGGCGCGGTTGTGTGAGGTGATCGCGCCCCGTTAGAGGTCCGGCGTCCACGTCATACCCACCATCAGCGCCCGGCCAGCTTCCCGGTAGCCATATTGCTGGCCTTGATACTGATACAGCGCGCGGCTGTAGGCTTTGTCCAGGAGGTTATCGACCTTCATGTTCAGCACGATTTCACGGTTCACCGCCCAACTGGCGCGCAACCCGAGCAACCCATAGCCTCCCAACGGCTGCTGGTTCTTCGGGTCGTCGTAGCTGCTGCTGACCGCCTGCCAGCTGGCGCCGACGCCGAATTGGTCGAACTGGCGATCCAGGTCCAGGCTCAACGTGCGCCTGGCGCGACGTGCCAACGTACGCCCGGAATCGCGGTCTCGTGGATCAATCATCGCCAGTCCCAGGCTGCTTTGCCAGCCCAACAGCTCCTGCTTGAGTGCGGCCTCGAAACCGTTGATGCGCGCCGAACTGACGTTTTGCGGGCCGTCGCTGCCGAACACGATCGCATCCTGGATATCGGTGCGATACAGCGAAGCTTCCAGGCGGCGGGTGTCGCTGAGTCGGCTGCGCCATTGCATCTCGTAGCTTTTCGAGGTTTCGGGCTTCAGGTCAGGGTTACTGTTCTTGAAACCGTATTCGTCCGGGTAATACAGATCATTGAAGGTCGGGGCGCGGAAGCCCTCGCTGTAGCTCAGCAGCAGTTCATTGTCCGGGTTGACCGGCAGGGTCAGAGTGCCGCTCCAGCTGTTCTGCCCACCGAACTGTTGGTTCTGGTCACGCCGCAGGCCCAGCTCGGTGGAGAACCCTTCGCCGTGGAAGCGATGCTGCACAAAGGCGGCGCGGTTCCAGCGACTGTTCTCGGTAAAGGTGGTAGAGCCATGGAGGCGGTCTTCATAC
The DNA here is from genome assembly GCF_000510895.2 of Pseudomonas sp. FH1. Taxonomy (NCBI): domain Bacteria; kingdom Pseudomonadati; phylum Pseudomonadota; class Gammaproteobacteria; order Pseudomonadales; family Pseudomonadaceae; genus Pseudomonas; species Pseudomonas sp. FH1. The sequence goes on along the minus strand of NZ_AOHM01000024.1, from coordinate 26,973 downwards.
CAGTCGCCGCCGAGTATCAGGCTGTTCTGGTCATTGAGTGTCAGGTCGTTCTGCCAGTTGACCGAGTCGCGGTAGGTGTTGAACACGCTGAAATCGTCACTGAGGGTGTCGCGCTTGGTATCGCGGTTCTCGCTGTGGCCCAGTTCCAGGCGCGACTGCCAGCGCTCGTTGAGTTGGGCATCCACGTAGCCGCTGGCGCTGCTCACGGTGTAGTCGGTGTAGGGCTTTTGCCCACCGGTTTGCCCGGTGGCGACGTCGTAGCGGCCGAAGCTGTTGTCGTACTCCGACTTGCCACGGTTATCCAACAGATTGAAACCCGCTTCCAACTCATCGCTGAAGGCGTGGCTGAGGTTCAGGCTGACGGACTGGTTGCGGTAGGCGTCATGGTCGCCATCGCTGGGGAACGAAGTGTGTGTCGAGTTGATGCCGGCGGTCTCATCCAGGCTCGCGCCGAGGTTGAAACGTGTGCGTTCATCGGCACCGGACAGGCCGACGCTGCGCTCCCACGTTTGGTGGCTGCCAAAGCCCACTTTCAGGCGCGGCTGTAGGCCCTGCTCGGCATTACGCCGGGTAAATACCTGGATCACCCCGCCAATCGCATCGCTGCCATAGATCACCGAGCGGGAGCCGCGCAGCACTTCCACCCGTTCAATCTGGTCGACGTTCAGGTACTGCAGGCCGCTGTCGCCAGAGGTGGTGTTGGCGATGCGCTGGCCGTCCACCAACACCAGGCTTTGTGCGGACTTGGTGCCACGGATATAAATCCCCGGCAGGCTGCCACGCCCGCCAGTCGGCGCGACCTGCACACCCGGGACGCGGCTGAGGAGGTCCGTCACGCTGGTAGGTTGCAGGCGGTCGATATCGTCGCGGGTGAAGACGGTGTTGGCGGCGCTGCTGTCGTTGCGGGCCTGGACCTGACGGTTGGCGCTGATGACTACGTTGGGGAGTTTCAGAGCGTCGTCGCGCTCGAACGTCTCGGCGAGCAAATCAGTAGCGGGCAAAAGCAGCAGGGGCAGGGCGAAGCGCAGGCTTTTCATGGCTATCCATAGCAAAGGTGGGAGCAGGCTCCCACCTTTCGTGGGTTACAGGCCGAGCAAGGCCATGCGTTCGCGAACCGATGTCTCGATACCGGCTTCATCCAGCCCGCATTCGGCCAGCATCTGCGCCGGCTTGGCGTGTTCGACGTACACATCAGGCAGGCCCAGGTGCAGCACCGACTTGAGGATGTTTTCCCGCGCCAGGAACTCGCTGACGGCCGCGCCGGCACCGCCCATGATGGCGTTTTCTTCGACGGTCACCAGCAGCTCATGGCTGCCGGCAATCTCACGCACCAACGCTTCATCCAGGGGTTTGACGAAGCGCATGTCGACCACGGTGGCGTCGATCTTCTCGGCCACCTTCAGCGCTTCGGCCAGCTGCACGCCGAACACCAGGAACGCAGTCTTGCTGCCTTGGCGACGCACGATGCCCTTGCCGATCTCGATAGTCTCAAGGTCCTTCTCGATCACTGCATTCGGGCCATTACCGCGCGGGTAGCGCACGGCGGCCGGGCCGTTGTACAGGTGGCCGGTGCTGAGCATCTTGCGCAGTTCGTTCTCGTCGCTCGGCGTCATCACCAGCATGCCGGGGATGCAGCGCAGGTAGGACAAGTCGAAGCTGCCAGCGTGAGTCGGGCCGTCTTCGCCCACCAGGCCGGCGCGGTCGATGGCGAACAGCACGTCAAGGTTCTGTACCGCGACGTCATGCACCAATTGGTCATAACCGCGCTGCAGGAAGGTGGAGTAGATCGCCACCACCGGCTTGGCGCCTTCACAGGCCATGCCGGCCGCGAAGGTCACCGCGTGCTGTTCGGCAATTGCCACGTCAAAGTAGCGCAGCGGGAAACGCTCGCTGAACGCGACCAGGTCCGAGCCTTCCTTCATCGCCGGGGTAATGCCCACCAGGCGCGGGTCGGCGGCGGCCATGTCGCACAGCCATTCGCCGAACACGCCGGAATACTTCGGCCCGCTGGCCTTTTTCGGCGCGGCGGCAGGCGCGTCCAGCGGTTCCAGCTTGGTGATGGCGTGGTAGCCGATCGGGTCGACTTCCGCCGGGGCGAAGCCTTTGCCTTTCTTGGTGACGATATGCAGGAACTGCGGGCCCTTGAGGTCACGCATGTTGCGCAGCGTGGCGATCAGGGTGGGCAGGTCGTGGCCGTCGATCGGGCCGATGTAGTTCCAGCCCAGCTCTTCGAAGAGGGTGCCGGGTACCAGCATGCCCTTGGCATATTCTTCGGTACGGCGGGCAATTTCCCACGCTCCAGGCAGACGCGAGAGCACCTTCTTGCTGCCTTCGCGCATGCTGGCGTAGGTGCGGCTGGAGAGGATCTTGGCCAGGTAATTGGACAGGCCACCGACATTGCGCGAGATCGACATGTCGTTGTCGTTGAGGATCACCAACATGTTGGCGTCCACTTCCGGCGCATGGTTGAGCGCTTCGAAGGCCATGCCGGCGGTCAGCGCGCCATCACCAATCACCGCAATCGCCTTGCGATCGCTGCCTTGCAGGCGGGCGGCAATCGCCATGCCCAGCGCGGCGCTGATGGAGGTGCTGGAGTGGCCGACGCCAAAGGTGTCGTACTCGCTCTCGGCGCGGCGCGGGAAGGCGGCAATGCCGTCCTTCTGGCGCAGGGTGCCCATCTGCTCGCGGCGACCGGTGAGGATCTTGTGCGGATACGCCTGATGGCCCACGTCCCACACCAGCCGGTCATCCGGGGTGTCGAACACGTAATGCAGGGCGATGGTCAGCTCGATGACGCCCAGCCCGGCACCAAAATGCCCACCGGTCTGGCCGACCGTGTAGAGCAATTCCAGGCGCAACTCATCGGCCAGGGTTTCCAGCTCGGCTTCACCCAGTCGACGCAGGCCGGCCGGCGTGACAGCACGGTCAAGCAGGGGCGTGGACGGGCGCTTGCGGGGAATCTCTTGAAACGTCGTGGGCATCAGGCGAATCGTTATAGGTATAGAAGAGGCGGCAGTTTACCTCAAGCATCGCGAACTGCCCACGCAGAGCGCCGAACTTGGCCGATATGCGGCCGCAATGGCCGCCGTTATCAGTGCCGGCGTTCGACGATATACCGCGCCAAGTCACGCAGTGGCTCGGCTGCCGCGTCGAAAGGTCGCAGGGCGTCCAGGGCCTGGTCACGCAGTTCCAGGGCATAGGCCTTGGCCGCTTCCAGCCCGAGCAACGCAGGGTACGTCGGTTTATCCCGTGCGATATCGGCGCCTTGGCGTTTGCCCAGGGTGGCCGTGTCGCTTTCTACGTCGAGAATGTCGTCCTGCACCTGGAACGCCAGGCCGATGGCCAGCGCGTAGGTCTTCAACGCCGCCAGTTGAGCGGCTTCGGCACGCCCACTGGCCAGCGCGCCCAAGTGCACGGCGGCTTCAATCAAGGCGCCGGTCTTGTGGCGGTGCATATATTCCAATGCTTGTTGATCGAGCTTCTGGCCGACCGAACCCAAGTCGATGGCCTGGCCGCCGACCATGCCAGCCGGGCCTGCCGCCACGGCCAGCGCCGTGACCATGCGCAAGCGGATCTCGGCATTCACGCTGCTCAGCGTCGGGTCCAGCAGTGCGCTGAACGCCAGGCTTTGCAGGCCGTCACCGGCGAGGATCGCGCAGGCTTCATCAAAGGCTTTGTGGGTGGTGGGCTGGCCGCGACGCAGATCGTCGTCGTCCATCGCCGGCAAGTCGTCATGCACCAGGGAATAGGCGTGGATCAACTCCACCGCACAGGCCGCGCCATTCGCCTGCTCGGCGTCTGCGCCCAAGGCCTCGCACGCCGCATACGCCAGCAACGGGCGCACACGCTTGCCGCCATTCATCACGCTATAGCGCATGGCTTCGTAAAGACGCTTGAGTTCGGGGCTTGGCGCAACAAACAAGGGTTCCAACGCCGCATTGACCCGGGCTTGGCTACTGGCCTGATACGCATCGATCATTCCGGCTGTTCCGCATCGAAAGGTTCTTCGGCTAACTCCCCGTCGCGTTCCAGCAGCACTTGTACCTTCTGCTCTGCTTGCGCGAGCGCGCTCTGGCAGTCGCGGGTCAGGCCGATGCCTTGCTCAAACGCTGTCAACGAGTCTTCCAGCGACAACTCGCCGTTCTCCAGACGCTCAACCAGGGTTTGCAGGTCGGCGAGGGATTGTTCGAAATCGAGTGCAACTTTTTTGCGGGCCATGGCGGCTATTCCGGTAGACGGTAAACCGGCGCGACACTAGCAGACATGGGGATTCTGGGCAAATAAGCGGGCAAATGAGTGGGGATGTGCGTGCAAGACGGTGAGCCGAATAAATGGGCTATTCGGCTCACCAAATAAGCCGATTAGCGACTCTATTCGGCTCACACCTCTTTCAGTTCATTATTAGAAGTCGTACTTGAACCCCGTCATCACATTACGCGGCGCCCCATAAACCCCGGCGCTGGTGGTAGTGAAATACTCCTTGTCAAACACGTTGTTGAGGTTCACCGAGGCCGACAGGTTTGGCGTGATCTCATAGCGGGCCATCAGGTTGGCCACGGCGTAGCTGTCCTGTGTGTAGTAACGCAGGTCAAAGCCGGTTTTGCTCTGCCAGTTGAAGCCGCCGCCGACGGTCAGTTTGTCCAGTGGGCCGGACAGGCGGTATGTGGTGAACATCTTCACGCTATGACGGGGGATTTGCGTGGCGATGCGCTTGTCATCCGCGTCGGTGCTGACGCTATAGGTATAGCCGCCGGCAACGTTCCAGCCTTGGGCCAGTTCGCCGTTGAGTTCCAGTTCCACGCCCTGGGTGGTGGTGCCTTGCACGGCTTTGTAGGCCTGAAAACTCGTGGGTGTGAGGTTGTTGCCGTCGGGTTGCGACAGGTTGTCCTGCTCGAGTTTGAACAACGCCAGGCTGGCGTTGAGCATGTCGTCGTTGAAGCTGCCCTTGACCCCCAGTTCATAGCCGGTGCCTTCCAGCGGCGCCAGGTAGGAACCCGTGACGGTCTGGTCGCTTTGCGGGCTGAAGATCTTGGTGTAGCTGGCGTACACCGACCAGCTGTCGCTCAGGTCGTAGACGAGGCCACCATAAGGGATGAACACACCGTTTTCTTCACGATCAAGATGGATGTCGTCGTAGCCGGCGGCGGTGTAGGTTACGTCATCAGTCTGTTTCCAATTGATCAGGCGTCCGCCCAGGATCAGGCTGGTGGCGTCATTCAGATGCCAGCGCGAGGTCAGGTAGGCCGAGTACTGGTTTTCTTTGAAATCCCCTTCGCCTTTCTTCTCGAAATTGGGTTTGGGCGCGCCGCCGTCCCAGTCGTAGATAGGTCCGATGTTGCCGTTGTAGCCGGTCCAGGCGCGCATCCATCCGCCGTAGTCCGGCGCGTTGGTATTGCGGATCTGCGACAACTGCATGCCCGCAATCAGTTCGTGTTCGCGCCCCAGAAATTCGAACGGGCCAGTGACATAGGCGTCGATTGCATTCTGCTTGGGGTTGCCCTGGAATTTGTTGGGGATCACCACGCCGCCCAGGCCAGTGACTGGGTCTGGGTTGCCGGAGAGAAAATCGATGGCCGAGTCGTATTTGTTCTCGGTGCGGGTGAAGTCGAGCTTGGCACTCCAACCGTTATCGAACTGATGTTCCAGAGAGGCGAAATAGCTGGTCTGGTCGTGATCGTAGTAGGACCAATTGGCGGCGGTGTTGTAGGACCGCTTGAAATCCGTACGCCCGCCGGCACTGTCGAACAGTGGGAAACCGCTGCGAGGCGGCGCATTGGTGTGCACAGTCTGGTAGCTGAAACCCAGGGTCAGCAGGGTGCTTTCGTTGAGGTCGAATTCGCTGATGCCATACACCAGGTTGGTGTCCTGTTTATAGCGGTCTACCCAGGAGTGTTGGTTCTTGTAGTCCAGCACCATGCGGCCACGGATGTTGCCGGCGTCGTTGAGCGGGCCGGACACGTCCACCGATGTGCCGTAACGGTCCCAAGTGCCGGCTTCGCCGCTGATACTGGCCTGAGGCGTGGCGGTGGGGCGCTTGCGGATCAGGTTGATGGTGGCGGACGGTTGGCCCATGCCGCTGATCAGGCCAGTGGCGCCGCGCACCACTTCAACCCGGTCGTACATGGCGGTGTTCTGGGTGTAGTTGTCCATCCTCGATGAGGTGGGCACGCCATCGACCTCAAAGTTGGTGATGGCGAAACCGCGCGAGTAGTAAGCGTCGGAATCCGCACCCTGGCCTTCGCGGACCACGGTGATGCCGGACGTAGCCTCCATCGCGTCGGTCAGGTTCGACAGCTTTTGGTCAGCGATACGCTGCTGGGTAATCACCGTGACGGACTGGGGTGTTTCCTTGAGTGCGATGTTCAGGCGGTTGGAGCTACTGGAGGATTGCGTGGTGTAGGAGCCGGTGCCTTCGGTGGTCGAACCAGGCGCCTTGCCAGAAATACTCACAGGCGACAATTGCAAGGTATCGCCGGCGCTGGCCGGGATATCAATGACAAAACTGCTGGCATTGGGCTGGCTGTAACGGGCGTGAGTGCCGTTGGTGAGAATGGCCAGGGCTTGCTGCGGCGTATGTTCGCCGTTCAGTGTCGTGGAGCGCAGACCGGTGGCTTGCGCCGCGTCGTAGATCACCTGATAGCCACTTTGCCGGGCGAACTGGTCCAATGCATCAGTAAGCGATTGCGCGGCGATATTGAAATTCACGCGCTGGCTCGTGGCTTCGCTCGCCGCAGGCGTGGCGGCTTGGGCGTAGGACAAAGGCAAGCCGGCAGCCATCAAGGCGACCGCCAGCGGTAAGTAGTTGAACCCTGTGACCTGTGAATACTGCATAGATTCTCCCCCGAGCTACAAATGATAATGCTTCCTAAGTGCGGGGTGAGACGCAGCAGAAATCCAAATTACCGTGGGCAGCGTAAATAATTTTTCGAAGGCCTCAGCCGCGGACGATCAGGATGCGGCGAGTCAGGGAGGTGGCGCGCAGTTTATGCGTGGTGATCAACGCGTCGAGAGCACTGTCGATTTGCTTGAGATTGAAGCTGGCACTGATAGGGCGTTGCGCGGCCTGGTCGTCGAGCCAGATCACGCGGCCGCCCTGGTAACGCATCAACTCGTCCAGCACCTCGCGCAGCGGCGCATTGCGCACCCGCAGTTGGCCGTCGCGCCAAGCCAGCAGGCGGTCGGCGTCGACAGCAAGAGGCGCTTGGATCTGGCCACTGATGACCTTGAGTTGTTCGCCTGGTTGCAGCGGCTGATGCCTGCCGCCAGCCATCACTTCAACGCGGCCGCGCAGCAGCGTGACCTCGTCCTCGGCCGATCCGTGACTGACGGAGAACGCGGTGCCCAACACCTTCACCCGCGTGTTTCCAGCCCGAACCACAAAGGGGCGACCGTCGTGACTCACGTCCAGAAACACCCGACCGCGCAACAGGTTCACGCGTCGTTCATCGCTGGTCAGCGTGATGTCGACTGCGCTGTCGCTGTCCAGATGCAGTTGTGAGCCGTCAGCCAGTGTAATGTCTTGTTGCTGCCCGGTGGCCGTGGCGTAATCGCTGCCCCAGGTACTCATTGGCGGTGTCATCAACATCACTGTGGCGAACGCGAGTACCAGGCAGGCTGCCGCCGCATAGATCGCCCGTCGCGGCACCGGCTTACGCCGCTCGTGACGCCGAACCGCGTGTGCAGGCTGCTCCAGTAGTTTCCAGAGCGTTTCCACATTCTGATAGGCGTTGGCATTCAACGGGTCCGCACGCCAGAGCTCGAACGTGTTGCGCTGCTGGGCCGTGACGTGGTCGCCACGCAGGCGCGTCCACCAATCCAGCGCTTGCTGATCACGTTCGGACGGCGAGGGGCTTGGCTGATTGTTCATCGCGACTCGTTGGCGTGCAGGACAGCGGCGCAATGCGCCATGGCCTTGTTCAAATGCCGCTCGACCGCACGGGCATCCAGGCCCAGGCGAATGGCGATCTCCTTGTAACTCAACTGCTCGACCCGGGCCAGCAGAAACACTTCCCGTGTGGGCGAGGGTAGCCCATCGATCAAGCGCTGCAAATGTTCCAGAGTATTTCCGGCAATTGCACTGCTTTGCGGATCGGCATCACTCGCCAGATCCTGCAAATCCTGCTCGTCATTGATGCCACGCACACGGTTTCGCCGCGCATGGTCGATGCTCAGGTTGTTGGCAATACGGTACAAAAAGGCGCGCACATTACCAATCTTGGTCACTTCGCTGTTCATCAAGCGGATGAACGCGTCCTGCAGCAGATCGTTGGCGGTTTCGCGACAGTTGACCCGGCGAGCGAGGTAAGCCAGCAGCTCACTACGGTGCCGGCGGTAGAGCGGGCCGAGGTTGCGATTGCCAGGGTCTTCGGACATGGCGGAGGACGCCGCTCTGGGGAGTAGGGGAAGGCGATGTTAGTGCTAATGAGAAATTGTCGCAAGAACGTCAGGTGTTCAAGGCACACTGCCCATGCGCCGTTTTCAACTGCGCCTCAAATGCCTGCAAACCGGCGTGCATCTTCTGCAGTTCGGCTATTTGCATGGCCAGTTGATGTTTCTTGTTGGCAATGGCCTGGTCTGCGCGGTCCCACGGCAATGCATCGCCTTGATGATCCTGCAGAATCGCCTGCAATTCCTTTAGCTTGAAACCCAGTTGCTGCGCGCACTTGATAAACGTCAACAGTTCAACGCTTTGGGCTGAATACACCCGGTACTGCCCTAAACGCTGCGGCGCAGGCAACAGTCCGATGGCTTCATAGTGACGAATCGCCTTGATGGTCGTGCCCGACAACTGCGCGGCTTTGCCGATGTACATGAAAACTCCCTTTTCCCAAGAGTGCGCCGGCTTGCTTCAGCCACTTTTCCCGCTGCTCCGGTGTAGAGCCCAGCACCGGGCCGAACAGCAGCGTCTTGATTGGCTTGATGCCACAAAACGCCAGGGTGGTCTTGCGCATCTGGTGAATGCCCGGCATGCGATAGAACCAGCGGTAATACCATGGCGGCGTGTCCAGGGTCACCAGTAAATGTGCCGTTCGGCCGTGAAGCAGTTTGTCAGGGAATGCCTTGCCCGCGCGGTATTTGAAGGCAAAACCGGGTAGGAAGATTCGGTCGATAAAGCCCTTCATTAACGCCGGGATGCCACCCCACCAGATAGGGAAAACAAAGGTCAGGTGAGTAGCCCAGAGAATGTCGGATTGCGCGTTGAGCAGGTCGGGCTCCAGCGGCTGAATCTGGGTGTAACCATGATGAAGCACGGGGTCGAATGCCAAGTCGCCCAAGCGTACGACACGTACTTCATGGCCGGCGGTTTTTGCGGCCTGGATGTAGGTTTCGGCCAGGGCTGAACAAAAGCTGGAACGGGAGGGGTGGCCTAGGATCACCAGGGTACGCGGGGTCATGGGGGAGGTCCTGAACAGGGCGTTTCAGGTTAAAGGCTGCTGTATAGGGGAGAGTCAAGTCAGTAGTCCGCAATGGCCAGCAGGACGTTTCTGTAGTGATTGAAAGGTCCTTCCTGGAACGCGCTTCGCCCCTTGTGACAGTCAATGCGCCTGACTAGCCTGCCTCAAAACTTCAGAGTGATATGGCATGAGCGAACCCTGTATCGGCTTGACCACACCACCGGCGGGCTACAGTGACTGGCTGACCGACCTGAAAGGCCGTATTCATGCGGCGCAGCAGCGCGCAACACTGGCGGTGAATCGGGAATTGGTGCTGCTCTATTGGCAGATTGGCCACGACATTTTGACCCGCCAGGCGGAGCAGGGCTGGGGCAGCAAAGTCATAGATCGACTTGCCCAGGATTTGCGTGCGGCCTTTCCACGAATGAAGGGTTTTTCACCGCGTAATCTCAAGTACATGCGGGCTTTTGCCGAGGCGTGGCCCAGTTCTGAATTTGTGCAACAGGCTGCTGCACAATTGCCTTGGGGCCATAATGTGGTGTTGCTCGACAAACTCCCCGGCCCCGAAACTCGTCGCTGGTACATCACCCAGGCAATTGAAAACAACTGGTCGCGTAACTCGCTGGTGATGCAAATCGAAAACCGCCTGCTGGAGCGCAGTGGCAAGGCCGTCAGCAACTTCGAGACCCACCTGCCCAAGCCGCAATCTGACCTGGCGCGTGAGTCGCTGAAAGACCCTTACCGTTTTGACTTCCTCAGCCTGGCCCTGGACGCGCAGGAACGCGACATAGAAAACGCCTTGATCAAGCACGTCACCGACTTTTTGTTGGAGCTGGGCGCCGGTTTTGCCTTTGTCGGCCAGCAAGTACTGCTGGATGTCGGAGGCGATGAGTTCTTTGTCGACCTGCTGTTCTATCACGTGAAGCTACGCTGCTACGTGGTCATCGAACTGAAAGCCGGCAAGTTCAAACCCGAGCATCTGGGGAAGCTGAGCTTTTATCTGGCTGCCGTCGATGCCCAGCTTAAACATCCACAAGATGGGCCCACCATCGGCCTGCTGTTGTGCAAGAGCAAGAACGAAGTCGTCGCCGAATATGCGTTGCGCGATAACAACCGACCGATTGGCGTGGCGGAATATCAACTGGTGGAGTCGTTGCCCGCAGAACTGCGAACCAGCCTGCCAAGCATCGAGCAGATCGAGCGGGAGCTGGCGGGTTAAAACCGACTGACAGCCTCAAAACCCCGGCGGAATATACCCAGGCACAAATGGCACATTCAGGCACTTGCCATGCAGGATCCGGCCATCTTCAATCCTGAACAGCACGATCTTCTTCGTTTTATCCACCGTGGCTTCCAGCTTGCAATCCGAACTGTGCCCTACCTGCTGGTAATACTCGGTGTACACCATCCCGTTCCCGGTGTGATTCATTGAAGTCCCGGCGGCTTCAGTGGTCGTCCATGAAGAGGACTTGTGCCAAGTCATCACCACCTGCGTGTCGCCATTGGGCGCATTTTGCTTCTTCATCGAGTCGGGCTTGCCGAATAAATCCAGCGCCTCTTGCACGTCCCGGCCTTCCCATCGCGATTGTGCAATCAGGTGGCACCCACTGATAAACAGTACGGCAGGCAACAAAAGCCCAGCCAGCAACCGCCTTGTCCATGTAGGCATGGTGAATCCTTCTTGTAGGTGAGTGTGGCTCAACGCTTGTTGCCCAGCATGTCGTCGAGGTCATCGATCATCTGGCTTTTTTCCTGAGTCGGCCCCAATTGCTGGAACATCGCTTTGGTGGTCTGGATCATCTGCAAGTGGGTCATCTTGCCCATGGCGATGGTGTCCTTGCTCTTGCCCGGTTCGCAGACATACGCGAGCGTGCGGTCGAGCCAGAACTCCTTCGGCGTCTGCCACGTGTTGGAGACCTTCAAGTGCGTGAGGGTGTAGGAAAACGGCGCGACCGACTGGCCGTTGAGAAAGCGCACCTTGCGCGTGGAGCACTGCACTTCGATGTTGTACACATCGATCATCGGCTTGCCCGGTTCTTCATACACCACCGTGACGGCCACCAGCTTCGCGCCCTTGTTGTGGTTCGAGGGCACCACGGAGGTACGGTCGGCCACATACATCACATTTTTATGGGCTCGGCCGCTGCCGTAGATGATCGACCAGTCGCCGATCGGTGTTTCTTCATCGGCCAATACCGACGTTGTGCTGATCAGCAAGACGGGCAGCAGTGCCAGGCAGCGCCCGACTTTGGTTAAGGTATTCAATAGCGTCCTTCCTTGAGGCTCGAAATAAGCGAAGGACTTTAGTGGTGAGGCGGCGCCGTCACAATTAGGGCGAGTGTGCTAATGGCGCATTGCTAGTTAACCAAAAAAGCCTGCGTTTTAAGGCAGGCTTAGTGTGTGCAGCAGTTGAGTTAGTCCTTACGCGCCGTCAACGCTGAGTAACCGTTCATCAAGTTACGATAGTTGGGAATGCGCTGGGACAACAGGTTCCCCAGCCCTTCGATATCGTTGCGCCAGTCGCGGTGCAACTCACACGCCACCGAGAACCAGTTCATCAACTGCGCACCCGCTTGCGTCATCCGGCTCCACGCCGCCTGCTGCACAGTGGTATTGAACGTGCCCGATGCATCGGTCACCACAAACACCTCAAACCCTTCCGCCAGCGCCGACAGGGTCGGGAACGCTACGCACACATCCGTGACCACGCCGGCAATGATGATCTGCTTACGGCCGGTGGCCTTGATCGCCTTGACGAAGTCTTCGTTGTCCCATGCGTTGATCTGGCCTGGGCGGGCGATGTACGGCGCGTCCGGAAACATCTCTTTCAACTCTGGCACCAGCGGGCCGTTGGGGCCTTGCTCGAAGCTGGTGGTGAGGATGGTCGGTAGGTTGAAGAACTTGGCCAGGTCGGCCAGGGCCAGCACGTTGTTCTTGAACTCGTTGGGCGAGAAGTCCTGCACCAGGGAAATCAGGCCGGTCTGGTGGTCGACCAGCAGAACAATGGCGTCGTCTTTATTGAGGCGGTTGTAGGTTGCAGTGCTCATGGTTGAATCCTTTTTTGTTTAGGTTGGTGGGGCGTTGCGTTCAACATGGGCACAGATTAATGGGTGAGCATGGGGTGATAAATCGTCTGCGGTGTGTCTTACCGTCAACCCTAAGGAGACAATGTGAACACAGGTGTTTTTTGCCCGTTCGGCGTCGGTGCAAAGGCCACTTTGAGCCGTTGGCCGATGCGCAACTGTCGTGGCTCGTCGCACTGGACAACCGATAATATTGTTGGCCCTTCATCGAGCGTTACGTAGGCGATGCAATACGTCTCATGGTTCCGCCCGCTGTAGCTGAAGCTGTACAAGGTGGCGTTGCCGCTGGCGAAGATCCAATCGGTGTGGGCGCTGCCAGTAAACGGGCTGTGGTCGCGGGGGTAGAAATACGGCTTGCCGGTGTCGAGGCAGCGGCGCAGCAGTAGCTGTTCGCGGTTGGCAGCCTCCCAGAACGGTGCGCTTTCGGGGGTGATGTGCGGTGAGGTCAGGTGCATATCAAAGGCGCTCCAGAATAAGCGTCGCACTGCCGTGCCGTGAGCCCAGCAAACCCCCGGTGCCGTGGGCCAGGGCCAGCGCGCAGTCGGGCCGTTGCACCGCCGGGTGAGCTTCTCCACGGAGTTGCCGCACCGCTTCTATCAGCCGGGCCATTCCGCCGCGATTGCCAGGATGGTTGTTGCACAGCCCACCGCCGTCGGTGTTGATTGCCAACGGACCCACGCCGCTGATCAATTTGCCGTCGGCAACAAAGGCGCCGCCCTGACCAGGTGCGCAGAAACCGAGGTTTTCCAGCTGGATCAGGACAGTGATGGTGAAGCTGTCGTACAGCGAGGCGTAGCGGATATCCCCGGGTTTGAGCCGTGCTTCGGCGAACGCATCGGCACCCGACTTCACCGCACCGGAAGACAGCAGGTCGAAATAGCCGCCGTTCAAATGGCTGATCGAATAACCGGCGCCAATCGGTGTAATCAACGGCCGCTTGAGGGCGCGCGCGATGGACGGATGCACCACCACCAGCGCGCCACCGCCATCGCTGATCACGCAGCAATCCAGCCGTCGCAAGGGCGCTGCGATCAGCGGCGAGTTCAACACATCCTCCACCGTCACGACCTTGCGCAACATCGCCTGAGGATTGTGTTGGGCGTGGTGCGACGCCGCGACTTTGATCCAGGCCAGTTGCTCGGCGGTGGTGCCGTGTTCGTACTGATGGCGCATGGCGCACATCGCGTAGAGGTTGGTCACGGCGGCGCCGTAGGGCATTTCAAAGGGCGCTTCGCAGGTGGTTTGCGGTTGATCGAGGTGACTGGTATCCGGTCGCTGGCGCTCGGCGCGTGGGCGGCCGGCCTGGGTGATCAGGGCCACGGTGCAAAGCCCGTCGGCAATGGCGCGGGTGGCCTGGGCGACGTGATGAAGGTAGGAAGAGCCCCAGCTTTCTGTAGTCTCCAGGTGCCGGGGTTGTATGCCTAGGTATTCGACCATGGAGAAAGGTCCTACACCGGGTGCGTCCCAACCGGGTACGTCACCCGCGCAGAAGTAACCGTCCACATCACTGAGGCTAAGCCCCGCATCCGCCAAGGCGCCTCGGGCCACATCCGCATGCAGTTGCGCGAGAGAGCGATCCACCGCATGACGTGTGGGATGTTCATAAGCGCCGACAACAAAGGCTTTGCCCTTCATGATTGGCACCTGCGGTTGGCGTATTCGATAAAAAACGCCAGCGCCTGTGGATCGCGCATGGCGCTGGGGTTGGCGACGCTTTGCGGGTCGTGGCCCATCAGGATTCGGCGCACCGGCACTTCCATTTTTTTACCGGTAAGCGTCAGCGGAATCAGCGACACTGCGATGATCTGGTCCGGCACATGCCGGGGCGTACAAGCCTGCCGCAAGCACTCACACACGCGTTGGCGCAATGCTTCGTCCAGCACGGCACCAGGGTGCAGTTGGATAAATAGCGGCATGAAGAAACCACCCTCGGGCAGATCCAGATTCACGATCAGGGCATCGTCGATTTCCTCTATCGGCTCCAGCGCCCGGTAGATCTCTGCCGTGCCGATCCGCACCCCAAAGCGATTCAGCGTCGCATCCGAACGCCCGAGCACCTGGCAGCCTCCGCGGGCATTGAGCAGGAAAAAATCCCCATGACGCCACACGCCAGGCCAGGGTTGGAAATAGCTGTCGCGGTAACGCTCATCCCCCGGATCATTCCAGAAATACACCGGCATCGACGGCATCGGTGACGTCACCACCAACTCGCCCACTTGATCAATCACCGCCCGGCCCTGTTCATCAAACGCATGGGCATCCACCCCCAAGGCTTGCGCCTGGATCTCCCCGGCATACACCGGCAGCGTGGGCACGCCACTCACCAGGCCGGTGCAAATATCCGTGCCACCGCTGCCCGTGGTCACCCACACATCGGCCTTGAGGTGGCGATAAAACCAGGCGTTGCACTGTGGCGAAACCGGCGAGCCCACGGGCATGACGGTGCGTAGCGCGCCCAGGTCAAAGCGCTCCCGAGGCACCACGTCGTGGCGTTTCATCAATTCGATATAGGTTGGGCTGGTGCCGAAAAAACTGGCGCGACTGTCTTGCAGAATTTGCCACAGCGTATCGATATTCGGCCAAGTGGGATGGCCGTCGTACAGCACCGGCCGCACCCCGCAGAGCAACGCGCTGAACAAGGTGTTCCACATCATCCAGCCCGTGGTGGTGAAGATGAATGCGGCATCACCGGGGCGAAAATCCAGGTGCAGATGCAGGGCCTTCAGCTGCTCCAGCAGAATGCCACCATGGCTCTGCACGATGGCTTTGGGCAGTCCGGTCGTGCCGGAAGAAAACAGCACCCAGAGCGGCTGATCGAAAGGCAGTTGCTCGCAATGGAAATCGGCGGCGGGCACCGTCGGACGTTGCTGCAACGTAGGCCAGTCGATGGCGTTCGCGAGCATCAGCGGGTCATCGGGAAACAGCGCCGGCAGCACAATGACGTGCTCGATACTCTCCAGCTCGCGGGCGATATGCCGCACCTGCTCTCGCCGGTCAAACACCTTGCCGCCATAGCGATACCCATCCACCGCCAACAGCACCTTGGGCGACAATTGCCGCACCCGATCCAACACGCCCTCCGCGCCGAAATCCGGTGAGCAACTGGCCCAGACAGCTCCGATGCAAGCACAGGCACACAGCGCGATCATCGCCTCGGGGATGTTCGGCAGGTAAGCCACAACCCGGTCACCCGGCACGACGCCCGACTCACGTAGATAGGTCGCCAGCTTGCGCACCTGATCGGCGAATTCACTCCAGGGCAAGCCTTGCAGGCCGGTGGTTTCATTCAAGTAGAGCAGCGCGTCGCCGTCCTGCTCATTGCGCAGAATATGCTCGGCAAAGTTCAAGCGTGCGCCGGGAAACCACTGCGCACCGGGCATTGCTCGATCACCCAGCACTGCCAGATGTGGGCTGCTGGCCTGCACCTGAAAGTGATCCCAGATCGACTGCCAGAAGGCTTCCGGTTTATCGACCGACCACTGCCATAGGGCTTGATAGTCGGCAAACCTGAGCCCGCGCTCGCGCCTCAGCCAATCCAGATAATGCGTGAGTCGGGCGTGTTGAAGGTGTTCAGGGGAGGGCAGCCAGAGCAGTTGGCCCTGGACCACGTTGTCGAATGCAGTTGCCACGATAAAAGACCTCTGACGTTTTTGTTATTCGAGTCATGGGTGCTCTTGCGTGGCGGACTGTAGCGATAAGCTGTACATCGTACAATTAGTGGCGTTTCTGGTTTTGTTGTACGAATTTTCAGCAGCGCAAGGCTTGGGTTTCCAGGCCGCAGAGGAGGGTATCGACGTAAAACGTGAAGCTCTCATCGAGCGCCGCATCCACCCCGTTTTGCCAGCGCAGGCTGAAACCGCGATTGCTCAACTGGTCCATATTCTGCGCGAGAGTGGGGTGTTTTTCGGCGTCGACGGCACGCAGGTTTTCCTGCACCTGGTGCTGCCATGCCTCGGTGTTTTCCGGCAATGGCGCGTACTCCAATGTGGTGAAACCGGCAAGCGCGGCAATGAACGTATTGTAGGCACCGACCAGGGAAGGGCCGCTGAAACCCGCCTGTTGCAGAGCCGCCAACACGCCTTCGACCAACTTGAAGTCAGTGCTGGAGTTGGAGACCAATTGCGACCCCAGCAACGGCGCGATATTCGGGTGCTGGTGCACGGCGTCATGGCAGTTGACCATCGCCGCACGCAGGTAGTCCTGCCAACGTTCCTGAGGGGGCGGGGCGACATCTTGCAGGACGTTGGCCAGCACTTCGCTCAACAACAACTCCCGCGACGAGATGTACCAATAGATCGCCGTCGGGTACACCCCAAGGCTGTTGGCCAGGTTGCGCAGGCTGCATTTGTCCAGGCCATCGCGATCGATCAGCGCCAGCGCGGCGGCGATGATGGTGTCCCTGTTCAATGGGCTTTTCGCGTCTTCGCCAGCGGTCTTCTTGCGCCTGCCCCGAGGGTTTGCGGTTTTGCTGGTCATTGTTGTGGGTTCCGGTTGAGCGACGGCGAAAGGATAGCGGTTCACCGATTCGCTGTCGCTCTGCCGGGGCGGGGTCAGCTTCCTCCGTAGCGCTCGACAAATGCCTGTGTGGCCGATATCAGCCTGCTTAGTTCGCGCTCAGTCAGTGGCAAGCTCAGTGCAAACAACCCGCGTCGCGCGCTATAGATCCCAGATTCGAGCAGGTGAAAGAAGAACAGGTCGCGTAGGTCGTTTCGTTCCGTTGGAATGTCCGAGGGCCGACGGATGAGTAAGCCCGTGGGATGCAGATTCATCACCGAACCTTGTCCGGTAAATTGCATCGCCATGGGGGCCAGTGCTTGATTGAGCTGTTCGCGTAGCTTGTTGCCTCGAGCATTCAGGTCCGATGCGGCTTCGCGGGTATACACCTGCTCCAATCCGGCGATACCCGCCGCCATGGTCAGCACATTGTTGTTGAACGTGCCCGCATGGGAGAGGCTCCCGTGACGCGGGTCGAACTGCCCCATGATGTCCCGCCGCCCACCGAGGACACCGCACGGCATGCCGCCGCCGATGTATTTGCCCAGGGTGATCAGGTCGGGCGTGATGCCGAGTTTTTCCTGCAGGCCACCGGGGCCAAGGCGCGAGGTCATCACTTCGTCGAAGATCAGCAGTGAACCGTGGGCTTGGCTCCTTTCCCTTAGGCCTTCGAGAAAACCCGGCTCTGCGCAAATACACCCGCCTGCACCGAGCATCGGCTCTACCAGGATGGCCGAGATGTCGACATGCTCACGCAGCAAACGCTCGACGCTCTCCAGGTCGTTATAGTCAGCCAGGTACACCCGATGCGGCACATTCATCGCTGTGCTCGTCCCGGCAAAACTCAACACGCCACCATGGTAACCGCCGTTGAACGCGATGACGCCGTTGCGCCCCGTGTAGGCTTTTGCCGCCGCCAGTGCGAGCAGATTCGCCTCGGTGCCAGAGTTGGTAAAGCGCACCTGCTCAATGCAACTGAAGCGTTCCACAATCAGCGTCGCCAGTCGCGCTTCCAGTTCTGTGTGTGCGCTCAGGTTCAACCCGTTCGCCATCGCTTCTGACAGCGCATGGATGATCACCGGATGAGAGTGCCCATACAACGCCGCCGTGTATTCGGCCAAAAAGTCGACATAACGGTGCCCGTCCAGATCGTCGAGAAAGCACCCATTGCCGCCCGTCATCACCAACGGAAACGGCTCGTAAAACAGCACCGAGCGGGTGTTACCCCCTGGCATCACCCGCGCCGCCCAATCCAGTTGACGTGCACTGTTGGGATTGGCCTGGATGTACCGTTGAATGCAATGTTCCAGCTCAAGCATTCCAGGCATCACCCACCCCCTTCTTCAGCGCCGCACGTTTCGGATACACCAGCATCAACAACCCGAACCACGCCGCCGCAACATAAAACGCCGCCCGCGTTTCCGGGTCGCGGATCACCAACACCGTCAGCACACCCAGGTAACCCAGCACCAAGACACTGCTGACCTTGGGCCAGGGCAAACGGTAATGCACCTGCTCCAAGCCATTGCGCTGCACCTTGCGGCGATAAGCCATATGCGCGGTGATAATCACCACCCATACCCAAATCAACAGGCCCAGAATGCCGGTGATCAACAGGCTGAAAATGCGCTCCGGAATCAGGTAGTTAAGCAGCACCCCCACCAGCAAAATCGCAGTGGACACCATCAAGCACCGAGCCGGTACCTGGCGCGGGCTCAACACCCGCAACTGACGCGGCGCCTGCTGAATATGTGACAGTGCAAATAACATTCGGCTGGTGGCAAACAGCCCGGTATTACAGGAAGACGCCAACGCGCTGATCACCACAAAATTGATCAGCCCAGCCGCCATCCCCAGCCCGATACTGTCGAACACCATCACAAACGGGCTTTGCGACGTGTCGATCTGATTCCACGGATACAGCGCCATGATCACCGCCGTCGACCCCAGGTAAAAAATCGCCATGCGCCACAAAATGCTATTGATCGCCCGTGGCAACGTGCGCTGCGGCTCCGCCGTTTCCGCCGCGACCAGACCGACCACCTCAATCCCGGCAAAGGTAAAAGCGGCGACAGGCACCGCAAACCAAAACCCACTCCAGCCATTCGGAAAAAACCCACCGTGCTGCCAGAGATTGGCTACCGAGGGTGTCGTCTGCGCCGACGTCTCCAGCCCAAACAGCAGAATCACCAACCCCGCCCCAATCAGCCCGACAATCGTCAACACCTTGATCAACGCCAGCCAGAACTCCACCTCGCCGAAGGTCTTCACCGCAAACAGATTGATCACCATCAACACGCCTACAGTGACCAAGGCCGGAATCCACTGCGGCAACTCCGGAAACCAATACTTCATCAACACCCCGATCCCGGTCACCTCCAGCACCCCCACCAGAATCCAGATCATCCAATACGACCACCCCGTGATAAACGCCACTCGCGGCCCCAAAAACTCTTCCGCATAGGTCGCAAACGACCCACTGCTGGGCCGATACAACGACAACTCCCCCAGCGCCCGCGCAATCAGATAAACCATCCCCCCACACAACGCATACGCCAGCAACAACGCCGGCCCCGCCGTGGCAATCGCCTTGCCCGACCCCAAAAACAAACCGGCCCCGATAATTCCGCCGATTGCGATCAACATCACATGGCGCTCTTTAAGCGATCGCGCCAAGCCATGGTTGGAAGAGTGAAGCGGTGTTGTGGACATCAGCATTCCCCCGTACTGCGTTGCGCAGTGGATGTGGGTGGTG
This sequence comes from Pseudomonas sp. FH1, assembly GCF_000510895.2. Taxonomy (NCBI): domain Bacteria; kingdom Pseudomonadati; phylum Pseudomonadota; class Gammaproteobacteria; order Pseudomonadales; family Pseudomonadaceae; genus Pseudomonas; species Pseudomonas sp. FH1. The sequence goes on along the minus strand of NZ_AOHM01000024.1, from coordinate 7,246 downwards.
GTCCGGCTTGGGCCGGTTTTATTGTACGGCGTGCAATAAGCAGGTTTTGGGCCATCGAGGAGAGGCCGCGAAGAATTGGGGTTTAAACGACTTGTTTAGATATGCGTGTAAGAAAGTTTTCTTGGTGTTCATTTTGTGTAGGAGAGCGAGGTGAGTGTCACCTGGGAACACAGGTGTGTGGGGGGAACCCAAAGGCGGGAATGACCTGATTTTCAAGGGCCAGCAGGGCACATCCTTTTCATTTGCAGGACGTTTCCGAGAGAATCCCCAGCGCATTGCGCCAGCGGGGATGGGTGACTAGGCTCCGGATCGTCACTGCTTATTCAGTGATCGGGTTTAGTCGCCCGGATTCGATTGGTACACACTTTTAATTGGAGTTGTGCCAAGAAAAAAATGCCCTTTTCGAACTCTCGCTCTGCGCTTGCGCCTAATCCATTTACCGTTAATGAAGAACTCAGCTTTGAGGATGCTTGGCTGCGTGTGGCTGAGTTGCTGCAATGTGCGGTGGCGACGTCGCAGGTGCTCGGGGAACCCCAGGGTGCGCCGCTGAGGGCGGTGATGCATTTGGTGGAGATGGCGAAGATGGTGGCGGATCGGGCGGTGGAGTGTAGGCAGACGAAGTGATGTGATATTTACATTTGGTCAGCGGTGAGGCTGGCCAAATGTCGCTATTTGTCATTTTTGGCGACACGTCGTTTCTTTATGTGGTTACTGGCGACATATCACCATCCGTACCGCACTTGATGATTGCGCTTACCCGTCCTTGAAAAAACGTTGATGCGTGAGAATGAACCTGCTGCCTCAATACTTCCGGTGGGGTTTTGAAATCACGCCTTTGAGCTTCCCAGCTTCCAGCACGAGGGCATAGCAGACAAAGCCCCGAAAAATATGGGTGAGGGCGATAGCGCCCTCGGCACCGTCGACTTTTGCATAGGCGCGCGCAGCATCGGTATGGGCGCATACGTCACCCAAACTGTGCTCGGTTAGATCGATCAGCCCGCTTTCGTCTGCGCAAGAGAACATAAACTCACCTAGCTCAGCAGCTTTGAGTATGCCGACCGTCTCCCCAGACTTGTCATCCAAGCAAACAATGAACTTGGTCTGCGGTTGCTTAGCTTTTAGGTCTGACAATTTTGTAGTGATCGGTAAGGTCGAAAAGTCACTATCGCAGAGGGACGCTAACGTTGGCCCAGCGCCTAGCCCTGACGACGGTCTGGATCGCATAACTTTATGCACAGTTGAGTGACACTTGATCCGGTTTTCGGCTGTTGCTGATCGATACCCCACGACTTGCAGGATTTCTTTGTGCATCAACGAGACGTCTAGCGCGAAAATCGGTTCATGGTGAGCTATGCGATTTCGGAAATTGTTGATACTCATCATCAGAGTCTGAAGCGAAGCTCTAGTGATTGAGGGGTTGAGCGGCATCAATGTCTTGATGTTGGTCTGCCACAGTGGTCGGTCATAGGATGCTCGGAATAGGTTGGACCAGAAGTCAAACGTAAGCCGAGACACCACATCATCCTTTTGCGCAGGAGCGCTACCCTTCGACGCCCGGTCGATTGCCTTTTTCAAGGTTGCTAAGCTTTCCGGTGTGATCATCGACCGGAAAGCCGCATCCAGGTGCCATTGGTTCGTGTACTGCGTGCACAGAATCTCGTCGATTGCATTGCGCACCACAACTTCAGTCACATGCAGTGGAAAGAGGAATGCCTTGGCCAATCTGGCGTTGTAAAGATAGAGCTCGAAAGCAAAGTCATCTTTGTGACCTGCTTTTTTGAGATAAGTGGAGTACCGTTTGCTCGAAATCAGTGCCTCCAGATCCCTCGCGATAGGCGCTCCGTACGAGAACGACTGTTGACTCTCCGCCATGGGCGTGTATATTCCTCATTAACTAGCAGCTGATGTGGCCCCTCTGATCCCTTGGATCAAGCGCCCTCCGCACTAGATCTAGAGCCCCGGGACAGTCAAACTCTCCCGGGGTTTCGCTTTTCTGGGAAACCATTTTGGCCATGGTATCTCGACCCCCTCGATACTCGAAAGCGAATGTGTTTGATTGGGGCAGGTCCGTTCCTCTGACCGCAAAACGAAGGACGTTACCCTAGCCGTCCTTGCTGTATGAGTACACCCGTTGAACTGCCAACCTGTCACAGGCATTGCTTTGTCGGTGGATGTAAATATTTAAGGCATTAAAAAGCCGGCTTGTGGGCGGCTTATTTATTTGCTTAAGCTATTGATTTTAAATTAAATTCTTTAATGAATAAATTTTGTCCCCCCACTTATCCCCCCAGTCTGACTCTGTGTGAAAGCTTGTGCCTTGATGTGTGTTGTCATGCTTTGCCGAGCGCGGTGCATTTACTGAAAATGTTGCAACAGGTTTTGGTCTATACCTCGCAGGGCGATCATGAAAGTGATCAAGTAGCTCTCCTGATTTAAGCACTGGCTGGAAGACATGCCCCGAGTCGGTGGCTACTGACTAACTCCGCTGAAAAAGTCGGTTTTCGATGCAGCACTATTCTGAAGCAAAAAATCGACCTCCTAGAATCGCGTACATGCAACGATCTCCCTCTGGGTAATGCGTCAGTAAGGCCATGCATCATGGTCGCTCCCGCGCGACGCAGGTCATGGTGTGTCCAATCGCGGTTCTGACCGTCTGCTAGAGCCCGGGTGTCGTCGTGTTGTCTGCTTGAGAGGGCCTCACGATTTTTGAACCTGGCCCGGCGATCGCCCAGCTTTTTACTCACCACCTTGTTGTCGAGATGTTCCTCGTTTTGTTTAGCTGGAAAAGTATCACTGAGAATGCTCAGCCAGGATCTTTACCCAAACCAGACGCGGTCGAACCGGCCCGGTATCATGCTGGCCATTTAAGATCTTGTCCGTAACGGCCAGGGTTTTCCTTTTCCAGTGCGCAGCCCCCCTGCGCTGCATGCTTGGAGCAGTCCATGACAGTTAGCCCAGAGGTCGAGCAGGCCGCCAGTCTGCTGCTGGAAGAAGTCCGAATTCGTATCGCCTCGTTGGCACAGGCGAAAAAACGTTACAGCGCGCAATTGGCACCTGATTTTTATTTGCTGGATTTTTTGCGCCGTGATGAAAACGGTTTGTCCCGCTACTTTGCCCTGTTGCTTGATCCGCAGGGTGTACATGGTCAGGGCGCGCTGTTTTTAAAGGCGTTTATTGGCTGTTTAGGTGAGGCAGCGAGTTGGGCCTTGGCTGCTGAGCACTGTCAAGTTGTGACTGAGCAGCAGGCCAATGGACAGCGTCGGATCGATATCTTCTTACGTCTGGACAATGGTCTGATTGCCATTGAAAACAAGCCTTGGGCTGCCGATCAAAAAAATCAGTTGAAAGACTATGCAGCCTATATCCACGAGCAGGCCACTGGGCAGCGCAGCCTGTTGGTCTATTTGGGCAATGAGGAGCCCAATGAGTCCAGCATCAGCTTGGTTGAGCGCCAGGCGCTTGAGTGCGAGCAACGCTTTGTGCAGATCAATTACAGTCAGGCGATTGCTTGGCTGCAAAGTGCCGTAGTGCACTGTCAGGCAGCAAAGGTACGTTTGTTTGTGGAGGAGCTGATTGAATTTATCCGCTGCCACATTAATGGAGAAAGTGAAGTGGTGGAAACGCAAGAGCTCAAAGAACTGATTCTGACCTCCGCAGGTAACATCGATGCGGCGCTTCGCGTGGCAGCTTCGATCTCTGCAGTGAAAAATCAGCTACTGCAGGATTTTGAGCGAGAATTGAAGACGGCTTTGGCTGAGCAAGACATGCCGCTTAGCAAGGTATCTTTAACCGCAGATGCCAAGCGCTATGCGGGCTTTAGTATTGAGCTCCACTCGGCCCATAAATTTTGTCTGCGCTTTGAGTTCGATGGTAGTGGCTTGAGGTGGTTGGCGTGGGGAATCTGTCGTAATGCAGAAACGGTGCTGCATGAATCTGAAAAATGGCAGCAGATCAACCAAGCCATGAGCGAGTACTTTGGTAAGGGGGACTCCAGTGAATGGTGGCCTTGGTATCCGGCTAATGGCGAGCTGGTTGCCGTGTTCCCAGCGAATTACATGGATTGGTCAAGCTCGCCGGAGCCTTGGTTGCTAATGCGCGATAAAACCGAAGAAGGCATGGTTAAGCGAATTGTCAGGCTGGCGGTAAAAGCAAGAGCCGCTTTGGAGTCCGTGCACGAGGTGATGGTTTAACTGCGATAAGCGCTCAAGGTGGAACACCTCGTGCCCACCCAGCATGCAAACGCAATTCCTCCGCTCGCTCGAATTGTACTGATCGTCAAAGGTTGTGTCGGTAAGAGGAAGTGGCACAGCTGATCCTCGCTAAGCGGAGACGATCTGCGGAAGCGTGGCTATAACGATCGGTTTTGGTAGCCGGCTGAATACAACGGCGACACGCTGGGCGTGGATCTGGGAAATGGGAAATCTTGAGTTGCGCTCGGCCTTGCGGGCGGAAAAGGAGCACGTCCAGCAGTTGCAGAGAAAGCTGGAGATTGTGCAAGCGATGGTGCCGATCGCATGAGGGCCAAGAGTCCGAGACTGCTGAAGTGTTGAGTGCGTTCAACGCCATTTGGAGAATTACCATGCCAGTAAAACCCAGGCCGTTCACATTTGTTTGCAATGACTGCGGATGGAAGAAAACCGTTGCGCCACAAAGTGACGTGCTGGGGCAGGGTGAGTGGTTTGCTCACTGCCCCAAGTGTGGAAACCAGAATTTGAGCCATCGGCGTGCAGGATTTATGGATCGAACGCTGGCTGAGTGGCTTTCACGACTGCGCTGCTTTTGAGGCGACGGTTCCTCCATGCGGTGCCTCGCTCCAATCTGGTGTAGCCGCCACTCATTTTCCCCAAACAATGGGTGGCGACGGTACGCAGGTTGGTTCAGTGAGCTGCTATGACAGCTCCGTGGTGGCGCTCCCCTCACTACCCTCTATATGAAGCAAAAACACATCCCGGGCCACGCTACCCACATAGCGAGTCAGCGCATAATTGGCTGCAGTACCGATCACAACACCCACTCCGAATGGAATAGCCTTGGACGCTGCAGCTTTGGTGAAGTTGATCCCCACCTGTTTGAAAAGCTGTTTGATGGTCTGAAGGGTGGCGCCTTTGAGGTACTCACTGACAACCTTCACTGCCGCTTTCGAAGCGACCTTGGTGGCGCCGCTTGAAGCCATCTGCTCCAGCGATCCGCAAAGCGCGATGACGAAGGACATATGTTTGGCGTCTTCATTTGACATTTTGTCGTTGATCGCAATGCCAAGGCACATCGTCATATCGATTTGCAGTTTCATGTGCCACAACTGTCCAGCGAGACTCATCTGTCTGATGTTCTAACGTGGGCCCGTGTGAACCTTTCGAGTGATCTGTCGCTCGACGTGCTGGCGGACAGGGCGAGAATGAGTCGGCGCACATTTACTCGGCGATTCAGGGAAGCCACCGGAAGCACATTCTCAAAATGGTTAAACGCCCAGCGCGTTGTCAGGGCGCAAGAGCTGTTGGAGACGACTGACTTGCCTATTGAGTGTGTGGCGGGTGAGGCAGGGTTCGGAACGCCCTTATCTTTGAGGCAGCAATTCGGCGTTCATCTTGGCACGTCGCCGTCTGAATATCGGCGTACGTTTTTTCGTGAGATGAGTCCGGGCCGAAAAGCAGACGGAAGTGGGCCCACTGCCGAGTCATTTACTGAGTCTCAGGCAAAAGTTTACTGATGCGCATGAGCTCAGGCTGCATTATCCCTGACAACAGCGCGCAGCGCCTGCAGGGGATGCTAGACGGTCACACCATCTTGCCGTTTCACTTGGCTTCGGCAAGAATATCTGTCAGCCAATAACCGGCCAGGGGCACGAGCGGCGCCCAAGACTGCTTGTAGATCACCTCTGAAGTACCGGCGTTTTTTGTCTCATGCCCATAAGTACCAGACATGCCGCAGCACCCGCTCGCTTGAACCTGTAAATTCAGTCCCATGCGCTCATAGACTTGCTGCCAAAGGCCAATGCTGTTTGGCTCATTTGTCTTTTCAGTGCAGTGGGGAAGGAAGTAATACAGGGCAGCATCTTTGACGCTTTGAGTCTGTGGAAGCGCTCCGGCGAGCCACTCCTGAGGTAGTAATACGATGGGGACTTTGTCGCCCAGGGTCGACGGTTTGAGGTTGAAGCTTACGGCGAAGGGTTCTTCCGAGTCAGTCTCCACTTTGGCTTTATCGAGGAGCCTGACGTACCCGCAGCCTTGAGTGTTTGTCATTTGAGTGAGCTGGACTTCAGTCCGATGCGTACGACCTACGTCCTTAGCCGCGAGACCGTTATCCCGACCAAGCGGATCGGTATGGCTCGTTGGCGAGAAGGCTTGTTCGCTTTTCTGCTGAAGAACGCCAACAGCAACCTTAAATATTTCAACTTGCCGCTGAACCGAGTGATCGAACTGGGTACGCAGGTTGAGATGTAGAAACAAACAAGGCCGCAACTGCGGCCTTGTTCTATTCAGGGTGTCACTCGTGTGAGTGTCCGTGTGCAGCGGACTCGGAGGTTTCTCCTTTCTCACCACCGCCGCATGCCGTCATCAGGCCGAAGAAGCAGATCAGGAGCATCGAACGAAACAGGGTGGTTGGGATTTTCATGGAAGGACTCTTCAAAATTTGGATGAAATAAATGGTCTGGTGCTGGCTGAGCGCTGAATTATCGGCAGCAGGACAGCCATCGCTGTTTTGAATTACTGTTTGACGCTCAAGTAATCGCCGTTGGTTTTAAGTGCAATGGTCACGTCGTTGTTGCTGCGATTACGCCAAAACCAACCATGGGTGCCGTCAAAAATGGCCGTAAATTCACCCTTGTCACTTTTGACCTGCTTGCCCTTGCTGTAGCTGTGGAAGTAACCCTTCTCGCCGTTGTAGGGTTCGCCATGGGTATCGAAGTTCACAGGCCCACCAACCGCAGTCCATTCGTAGCTAACAGACTTGCCCTTCAAGACTTCGAGCTTTATTTCCGTCCCTTCACCTGGCTTGAGCGTGACGCTCATTTGATTCGTCTTCAAAGCTGAAGTTGGCGTGGGTGCCGGCTGAGCAACAGGTTTCGCAACAGGCTGGACTTGCGCGACCTGCATAGCTGGAGCTGGAGCTGATGCTTGCGGCGGAGTTGCATCCGCCAAAGCCTCTTGGGCCAGGATGATCTTCAGTTCGCCCATCTGGGTTAGCCCTAATGCTCGGCCTGCGGATTTCGGAGCACTGTGACCGGCCGTTTCGGTTGATCGTGACC
>NZ_AOHM01000023.1:0-44843 GCF_000510895.2 Pseudomonas sp. FH1 | reverse complement strand
AGGCGGCTATTTCACCAAATCTGAAAGTCTTTTTCAGAGTTTCCTTAGCTGTCTCATCACTCACTCTCCGATTATTGATCGGTAAACCTGTATCAACGTTGCAGGTGATAGGCCCGGGGCTTGGAATGCATAGTTCCAGGCCCCGGTACATGTACCTGTGCCGCTTATTCCTTGGATGAAGTCCTGAGTGATGGCTGGGCAGCATCACTTTTTATCGCTGTTACCACAGTGGCAATGTATAACTAACGATTAGGCGTGTTTCGTCCAAGTCGTTACCGAAGTTTGAACGGACCGTTGCATTTCGGACTTTCATGCCGAGGTTTTTCAGAGAGCCACTTTGTATGACATAGCCGATATCGGTATCGCGCTCCCACTCTTTACCGCTGTTGCTGCCTGCGACCAAGGCATTGTCCCCGCTGACATAACGGGTCATGAAGGTCAGCCCCGGCAGGCCCAGCGCCGCGAAGTTGTAGTCGTAGCGCAACTGCCAGGATTTTTCCTGAGCGTTGGCAAAGTCATTGATCTGGACGAAGTTGACCAGATAGGGGTCGGTATTGGCGATGTACGGAAACGGGTCATCACCGCTCATGCGCTGATAGGCCGCCGAGAACACGTTTCTGCCCAGGGTATAAGACGCCATTCCGTTGGCTGCGCGGTTGTCTAGGGCGCGGAAGTTACCGTCCTCGGTGCTTTTCGAATAGCGTAGGTCGAACTTCAGCGACTGTTGCGCCGCAAGGGGGATCTCATAGACCACGCCGCCAAAGTACTGCCGATAGACGTTTTCCAGGTTACCGTAGTAAAGGCTTGTACTCAGGGCCTTGCTGAAGCTGTACGTGCCGCCGGCAAAGCGAAAATCATCGCTGACGCCGCCGATGCGGTTGCCCGTGAAGTCTTGATAGTTTGAGGAGCTGTTGAACTTGATTTGCTCTAGCTTGCCGCCTTGCAGCACTAACTTATCGATATCTTTTGAGGTGAGCATTGCGCCTTCGAACGTAGCCGGCAACAGGCGCGTGTCATTACTCGAGACCACAGGGGTGCGAAAGGCCAGCGAGCCGACCTTCAGCACGGTTTCCGAGACCTTGGCCTTGGCCGTCAGCTCAAGTTTTGAATACTCGTCCTGCGAGCCGCGGCCGTTCTTTGAACTCAGGTCTGCCGGCAGCAAGCCTGTGCCACCGGAGCCGTCGCCGCCATCGAGCTTGAGGCCGAGCATGCCAACGGCGTCGACGCCCAGACCCAGAGTGCCAGCGGTATAACCCGACTCGAAGCGCAACATGAGGCCCTGCGCCCACTCTGCCGCTGCATCACGCTGAGCGGTGGGCGGGCCGTTACGAAAGTCACGGTTAAAGTAGAAGTTACGCAGTTCTACGCTGGCTTTGCTGTCGGCAATAAAGTCGGCAGATGCAGTGAGTGGTAAAACCAGCGCGCAGGTACCCGCAAGGGTAAAAACCTTGTTGATTAACATGCTCTTAAATGCTCCAGATAACGGCAGATTTATGGGTTGGGTTTTATCGTTATTGTGAGTGCACAGTGTCATCTACAGTTTTCTGCGGGCAGCACGCGGCAACCGGGTTATTAGCCCGTTGCGCGTGTAGCCTGCAAAAAGAAGCGTTTAAATCAACTAGCTGTTTTGATACGGCCGATCAGCGAGCCGGCTTCAAAGTAAGTGCCCGATTGTTGGGTAACTTGAACGTCGCCAGCACAGGGGGCCAGAACCGAAGTTTCCATTTTCATCGCTTCTACCACGGCGATAACTTGCCCGGCGCTGACCGCCTCACCGTCCTCAACGACCCAGGTATGCAGGTTGCCCGCTACCGGCGTCAGTACCGCCTGTGGATCAACTGCCTCGCTTGGGCTCGCGCTTTCGCTGGCAGGGCCAGCTGCGTTCAGGCTCATGCCGCGCAACAATGCTGCGGGCAGGCCCAGTTCGTGGCGCTTGCCGTCAATTTCGACGAAGGTGCGCAGTACTTCTGGGTTTCCCGACTGGGCGTTTCGTGGGGCGATGGTGATCTGTTCGGCGAAGTCGGTCTCGATCCAGCGGGTGTGCACGTCGAATCGGTCAGCGCTGGTGAAGTCGGCATGGTCCATCACGGCCCGGTGGAACGGCAGCACTGAGGCGATGCCTTCGATCTTGAATTCCGCCAGGGCGCGACGGGCGCGGGTTATCGCCTGCTCACGAGTTGCACCTGTGACAATCAGCTTGGCCATCATCGAATCGAAGGTGCTCGGCACGCTGGAACCGCTGACCACGCCGCTGTCCAGGCGTACGCCGGGGCCAGAGGGCGGCAGGAATTCTGTGATTTGCCCGGGGGTGGGCAAAAAGCCTTTGCCTGCGTCTTCGGCGTTGATGCGAAATTCAAAGCTGTGGCCGCGCGGGGTCGGCGTTTCGCTGAACGACAACGGCAAGCCGTCGGCGATACGCAGTTGCTCAATCACGAGGTCGACGCCGGTGGTTTCTTCGGTCACCGGGTGCTCGACCTGCAAGCGCGTGTTGACCTCGAGGAACGACAGGGTGCCGTCCTGGCTGAGCAGGAACTCCACGGTGCCGGCGCCGACGTAGCCGGCCTTGGCGCAAATAGCCTGGGCCGATTGATGAATACGCTGGCGCTGTGCGTCGCTGATAAACGGCGCGGGCGCTTCTTCCACCAGCTTCTGGTTGCGTCGTTGCAGCGAGCAATCACGCGTGCCGACCACCACCACCTTGCCGTGTTTGTCGGCCATTATTTGCGCTTCAATGTGCCGAGGGCGGTCGAGGAATTGCTCAACGAAACATTCGCCGCGGCCAAACGCTGCTTCGGCTTCGCGCACCGCCGAAGCAAACAGCTCGGCGACCTCGTCCAGGCGCCAGGCCACTTTCATGCCGCGTCCGCCGCCACCGAAGGCGGCCTTGATGGCAATCGGCAGGCCGTGCTGCTCGGCAAAGGCCAGCACCTCGGCGGCGCTTTCGACCGGCCCAGGCGTACCGGCCACCAGAGGCGCACCGACCAGTTGGGCAATTTTTCGCGCCTCGACCTTGTCGCCGAGCACGTCGATGGTCTCTGGGTTGGGACCGACCCAGATCAACCCTGCGTCGATCACCGCCCGGGCGAAGTCGGCCCGTTCAGACAGAAAACCATAGCCGGGGTGCACGGCATCGGCGCCGCTGCGTTTGGCGACGGCGATAAGTTTGCCGATGTCCAGGTAGGTCTCGGTCGGGCGCTGACCATTCAGTGAGTAGGCTTCGTCGGCTTGGCGCACGTGCAGGGCGTCGATGTCTGCGTCGGCATAGACCGCGACAGACTGCACACCGTAGTCGCGGCAGGCGCGGGCGATGCGGACGGCAATTTCACCACGGTTGGCAATCAGTAATTTTTTCATGAATTGTTCTTCGCATCGGCAGTTGAAAAAGAGGCTTCTGTTCTGGGTAGAAGGTCGCGGAAGCCATCCAAAGGGTTGAAACGAATCTGCGCGTTGACCGGTATCTGCCCGGCCAGGTCCAGGTGGTAGCTTGCAACCGAGCCAATCACTGGATAACCACCGGTCAGCGGGTGGTCAGCCAGGAACAGCACCGGTTGGCCGCTGGCCGGGACCTGAATCGCGCCCACGGAGGTGCCTTCGCTGGGCAACTCCTGATGATTGCTGCGCTCCAGCGGTGTGTCACCGGCCAGACGAATCCCGACCCGGTTGGACTGCGAGGTCACCCGCCACAGCTGGCTGCTCAGACGCTTGATGGCGTCCTCGGTAAACCAGTCGGTGCGCGGCCCCATCACCACATCGAGGGTGACGATGTTGGCGGTGGTCGGCAGCTCAAAAGCCGGGGCCTCGTTCAGGGATACGCTGGTGCCGGTGACCGGCGCGGTGAAGCCCAGTCGGTCGCCCGTCGCGAGCGCTGCAGGACCGAGCTGCGCCAGGGTGTCGGTGGACAGGCTGCCAAGCACCGGTGTGACGTCGAAACCGCCACGGATAGCCAGATAACTGCGCAGCCCGGCCTTGGGTGATCCCAGGCTGACGCGGTCGCCCGCTTCCAGCTCGATGGGCTGGTAGTTGTTGGCTTGCCATTGCAGGCCGCTGGCGTTGGTGATGGTGACCGGGGTTAACGCGCCAGTAATGGCGATCACCGCACGGCCATGGCAAATGAAGCCCAAGCCACCGAGCACCGATTCCACACAGGCCATGTCCGAAGGGTTGCCGACGGCGCGGTTGGCCGAACGCAGAGCACCGAGGTCCAGTGCGCCGGAACGGGACACGCCCTGGCCGGTTTGGCCGGGGCGCCCCATGTCCTGCAAAACACTGTGCAGGCCTGGGCTGGTGATTTCCAGGCTGGTGCCGCTTGGCACGTCACCCCGAGCTGGCTCAGACGGCGCAGGCAGGCCACTGGCTGGCAGCGGACCGGCATCGGTAAACCGGACCTTATAGCCAGGGCGCAGCAAAGCAGGCTCGGCGCGGTTCAGGTCCCACATCTGCAACGGCGTGACGCCGATGATCTGCCACCCACCAGGGCTGGCTTTGGGATAGACGCCGCTGAAGTCGCCCGCCAACGCCACGGCACCGGCAGGGATGCGAGTGCGCGGCGTTTGTCGACGAGGCACCTGGAACCCGGCGCCGCCAGTCAGGTACGCGAAGCCCGGCGCGAAACCGCAGAACGCCACGCTGTAGTCATGAGCGGTGTGACGCTGGATGACCTCTGCGCGGCTGATGTTCAGCAGAGTCGCGACTTCGTCGAGGTCTTCGCCGTTGTAATGCACCGGGATTTCCACCCGACGGTGTTCGCCCTCGCGGCGCTGGCTGAGGTCTTGGCCAGCTATGCAGTTGACCAGCGCCTGACGATCGATGGTGCTGGGGCGGAACTGGATCAATAGCGTGCGTGCGGCAGGAACGATCTCCTCCACACCCGCAATTGGCTCCGCCGTCAGGGCGTCGAACAAGGCCAGGGTTTCGTCCAGATCTTTCAATTCGACGAGCAGGACGTCCAGGTTGACCGGTAGAAAGCGCACAGGGAACTCCTAGACGTGGTAAGTGCTGTCAGGCACGTCGGTGATGAACATATAGCCCGGCGAATGGGTGATGGCGAAGGGCACACCCGAGGCCATGACTGCTGCCTGAGGTGTAACACCACAGGCCCAGAACACCGGAACTTCGCCAGGCTTGATGCTAACGGCATCGCCGAAATCGGGTCGACTCAGGTTGTTGATACCCAGTCGTCCAGGCTCGCCGATATGGACTGGAGCGCCGTGCACTGAGGGGTAGCGCCCGGAGATACTGCAGGCCTCGGCCACGCGATCAGCCGGAATCGGACGCATGGAAACCACCATTTCGCCATGTAGCCGACCGGCAGGACGGCAGGCGCGGTTGGTGCGGTACATCGGCACATTGCAGCCATCGGTGATGTGTCGCACTTCGATGCCCGCTTCTTGCAGCGGGGTTTCAAAGGTAAAGCTGCAGCCGATCAGAAACGCGACCATGTCGTCGTGTTCAGCCCAGGCTTGAGTTGCGTCGCTGACTTCTTCCGCCAGCTTGCCATCGCGCCAGATGCGGTACATCGGGATGTCGGTGCGCAGGTCCGCGCCTTCAGCCAAGAGGGTGGTCGGGCTGCCGGCGTCGCTGACATCCAGGATCGGGCAGGCTTTGGGATTGCGCTGCGCGTAGAGCAGGAAATCGTAGGCCCAGTCGCGGGGCAAGGCGATCAGGTTGGCTTGGGTCATCCCTGGTGCAACACCTGCCGTGGGGGTAACCAGACCGTTGCGGTAAGTGCCACGCGCCTCGCGGGCTGCGGCGATGGCGGTCTGACGGGCTCGATCAAAGGCATTCATGGGCGCTCTCCGGCAAAGGGTTGCAAAGATGTATTGGCTTGTTCCAGTACGCGGCGCAGCTCGCGGGCCATCTCTACGGCGGCGGGGCTGTCGCCATGCACACAAATTGAGTCGGCCTCTATCCTGACTAGGCTGCCATCAATGGCTTCGATGAAGCCTGACTGAACCAGACGCAACATGCGCTGGGCCACGAGCTCGGGATCGTGAAGAACGGCCCCGGGCTCGCGCCGCGAAACCAGAGTGCCCTGTGGCGTATACGCACGATCAGCGAAGGCCTCGGCGACGCACTGCAAACCTTCGCTACGGGCCAGCTCAATCAGGGTGGAGCCCGCCAGAGCGACGAGCACCAGCGTGGGATCAATGGCGCGGATCGCCTCAATCACCGCCATCGCCTGTCTGCGGTCGTGAGCGATAGTGTTGTACAAGGCGCCGTGGGGCTTCACATAACGCACCGAGGTGCCAGCAGCCTTGGCCAGGCCTTGCAGCGCACCGATCTGGTAGATCACGTCGGCGGTCAGTTCATCGCTGGCCAGGTCCATGTTGCGTCGGCCGAAGCCGACCTTGTCCGGGTAGGCGACATGGGCACCAATGGTGACGTTTTTGGCTGCAGCGGCTTTGAGTGTCCGCAGGATGCCGGCCGGGTCGCCGGCGTGAAAACCACAGGCGACATTGGCGCTGGTCACGATATCGAGCATCGCGTCATCGTCGCCCATGCTCCAGGCGCCGAAGCTTTCGCCCAGGTCACTATTGATATCTATCGTTGGCATTCACGTGACTCCTTTTTCGTTATCAGGCTCAGATGACGTTGAGGAAGGCAAAGATCGGCCCGACGGATTTGATTGCCATGTACCAGGTCAGCATGCAGGTCAGGACACCCAGCACCAGGAGCCAGCGTGGGTAATGGTAACCGTCCATGAGGTCGGATCGGCGCCAGCCGACGTAGATGAAGATGCTCAGGCCGATTGGCAATATCAGGCCGTTGAAACCGCCTGCGAAGAGCAGCAGTGCGGCAGGAGCCGTACCCATCAGGACAAAGATCAGCAGCGATAGGGCGATGAACACTGTGGTGGCGCGGTTGCGCCCCTGCTCAGTGATGTTCGGCTTGAACACGGTGATAAAGGAGATGGAGGTGTAAGCGGCGCCGATCACGCTGGTGATACTGGCGGCCCAGAGGATGAGACCGAAGACGCGCAGGCCGATCTGCCCGGCCGCTGCCTGGAAGGCTTGTGCGGCCGGATTGGCGCCCTGACCCGAGGTGTCGATAATTACGCCGCTGGCAACAACGCCGAGGATGGCGAGAAACAGGATGTAGCGCATGAGGCCGGTGACCAGGATGCCGCTCAGGGCTGCTTTGGTCACTGCCTGGAGATTTTCTACCCCGGTAGTGCCGCGATCCAGCAGTTTGTGAGCCCCCGCATAGGTGATGTAACCACCCACCGTACCTCCGACAATGGTGGTAATGGTGGCGAAGTTGATCTGGTCCGGAAGTACGGTCTGGTAGAGGGCTTCACCCAGTGGCGGGTTGGAGGCAAAGGCTACGAACAGCGTCAGGCCAATCATCACCAGGCCCAGCACGACGATCAGCCGGTCGACGGCCAAGCCGGCGCGGTGAGAGAGGAAGATGCCGATGGCCAACAGAGCGCTCAGACCGCCGCCCCATTTCGCATCAAGCCCCATCAGCGCGTTCAGACCCAGCCCGGCGCCGGCAATGTTGCCGACGTTGAACACCAGCCCGCCGAATATCACCAGCACCGCGAGCAGGTAACCACTGCCTGGAATCGCTTTGTTGGCCACATCTGCGGCACGCATTCGGGTCAGGGAGACGATACGCCAGACGTTAAGTTGAACCACGAAGTCGATCAGAATCGACGCCAGGATACCGAACGCAAATGCCGCACCCATCTTGGCCGTGAACGTGGCGGTCTGGGTGATGAATCCAGGTCCGATGGCAGAAGTCGCCATCATGAAAATTGCGGCGATCAGGG
Source organism: Pseudomonas sp. FH1 (assembly GCF_000510895.2). Classification (NCBI taxonomy): domain Bacteria; kingdom Pseudomonadati; phylum Pseudomonadota; class Gammaproteobacteria; order Pseudomonadales; family Pseudomonadaceae; genus Pseudomonas; species Pseudomonas sp. FH1. The sequence continues at coordinate 37,072 of NZ_AOHM01000023.1, read as the reverse complement.
AAGAGCGTCGCGCCTTTGTAAAATCTTGAGCGGTCTGTGTCACGGCTGTCTGTGTCACGGCATCATACCTACGGTGGGAGATGGTTTGATTGAGCAATGAGCGTGCCAAGATTCAATCATCGGGCTGTATGCGTTGATACATGAGCCTTTGATTGTTGAACAATAATACGGCTATGGGTCGACAATATGCACCAGTTTGTAACCTTATCACTCATGTGTGTTACTTAATGATGCGCGAGGCACCCTTGCTTCTTGCCATGCGCTGAGCTCTCATGGAACATCAAAATGACTTTCTCTGACTCTGGATCGCACATGAACGACGTTTCACATTCCCTTCCTCGCTCGCTGGGTGAATCCATTACCCAAGAGGTCCGCAGGATGCTGGTCGAAGGCGAATTGGTCCCGGGCCAACGGCTGTCCGAAGCGGCGCTGGCCGAAAGCCTGCAGATTTCCCGTAACACCTTGAGAGAAGCGTTCAGGGTCCTGACTCGCGAGGGGTTGCTCAAGCATGAGCCCAATCGAGGGGTAACTGTGGCGGAACCTGATATGGCGTCGATTATTGACATCTATCGTGTACGCCGCTTTATCGAATGCAAAGCCATTGGTCAGGGTTACCCGTTGCACCCGGGAACATTGCATATGCGTCAAGCAGTGGAGGTGGGCATGCGAGCGCGCGAAGCCAAGGATTGGATAGCAGTCGGTACCGCTAATATGATGTTCCACAAGGCTATCGTCGAGCTAGCCGACAGCCCGCGATTGGTGGTGTTCTACGGGCAGATATCTGCCGAGCTGCGATTGGCCTTCGGCCTACTTGATGACCCCGAATTTCTGCATATGCCTTATGTCGACATGAACGCTTCAATCCTGCGCTGTATAGAAGAGGGGCGACCAGAGGAGGCAACCCAGATGCTCGAAGCCTATTTGGTACAATCGGAGCGCACCGTTCTTGCAGCCTACGAACGCAGTATGAGCCGATAGCTTCTGAGGAGCGCTACGAACTCTTCAGAAACTAAAGCCAAGCCTATAGATTTTTCCGCTCATGCAGTAACACCGACCTTATCGTTTGGGGACCGAGTGGTCCTTTCCTGGCGCAGCCGCGTGGCACAGGCAAACATGGTGGCAACATCGTCTAAGTCTCCCATTTTGATAACAGCTCTGACCGTGGGCAATTACTTGGGCGTTGAGATGTTCACCTACTTTTGGCAATTCTCTGTAGGTCCTATCTTTTGCGTGCTTGGTCGGGCAGGTGCAGGAAAAATCCGACTGAGGTCGCAAACCGGAGCTTCCTGCGATCTGATCCCTTTTGGATGTTGATTGTCATACTGGTTCGGTGTGAGTCAACTCCCCTTTGACTCAACGGAGATTTCTGAGCTTTGTAAACATCTCGTTGAATGTCGGATAGTTATTTCCTTTTTAGAAACTTTGGCTTACCCAAGATCTTGTTTTTCCTAGTCTAACCAGCCTTGTTTACATGATTTGGTCAGCAGAATTGCAGAAGCCTGCCGGGTAATCGTAGTGGGCGTGGTGGGTGCCGCCGGCCAGGTGGCAGGCCAGGCCGTGCTCCAGGGCTTGTTCCGCCGCGAGAATCGAACCGCCCACCGCTCGCACGGTACGGCGGGCCAGGGCTTCGTTCCAGGGCAGGCCTAGGCGGCGCTGGTCTTCACGGGATAATTCGCCGCCCATGTAGCGCTCGATATACCCAGCGTCATGGGCCAGGGCCAGAATCTCGGGTGGGCAGAGTTGTGGGCGCAGCAGTTGGCGGTCCTCGATCAGGCCGCTGTCTACCAGGTGGTCGCGCAACAGGCGGAACTTGTCCATGGGGAACCGGTGGTCCGCCGGGAACTCGGGGCTGTAGTCATCGTGGTAGATCAATGGCAAAGGCATGGGATTTTCTGACGGGAACCTGCGACGCATCTTACCCGCGTTGTACACTCACGCACATGGCAAGGGAGGGGACCCATGGAGCCGATACTGGAATTGGAAAGCGCACGCCTGGTGCTGCGCCAATGGCGCGACAGCGACCTGGCGGAGTTTGCGCGCATGTGCGCCGACCCACAGGTGATGCGCTATTTCCCGGCCAAGCTGAGCCACCTGGAAAGCGCCGCGTTGATCGGCCGCATTCGTGGGCACTTTGCTGAATATGGCTTTGGCCTGTGGGCCTTGCAGCGCAAGGACACGGGTGAATTCATCGGCCTCACCGGGTTGCTGAATGTCAGTTTCGAGGCTGATTTTACCCCGGCGGTGGAAATCGGCTGGCGCCTGGCCCGTGAACACTGGGGGCTGGGCTATGCCAGCGAGGCTGCCTGGACCGCATTGCGCTGTGGGTTTGATCGTTTGAAACTGGACGAAATCGTCGCCTTCACCACGGAGGCCAATCTGCCCTCACAAAAAGTCATGCAGGCCATCGGTATGCATTACGATCCCCAGGCAGATTTCGAACACCCCAAGGTCGCAGCCGATGACCCGCTGCGCCCTCATGTTTTGTACCGCATCACCCGCGCCCAATGGTTGGACACGCTGCACGGATAAGCAGCCCGGAATGCCCCATAGATTGTAGGAGTTGCTCTATGAGCCAAGTATTGGAAGATCTGGTGGACCTGCTGACCCTGGAGCCGATCGAGGAAAACCTCTTTCGCGGCCGCAGTCAGGACCTGGGTTTTCGCCAACTGTTCGGCGGCCAGGTGCTCGGCCAGTCGCTGTCGGCCGCCAGCCAGACCGTAGAAGAAGCGCGGCACGTGCATTCCCTGCACGGTTACTTCCTGCGTCCCGGCGATGCGAAGTTGCCGGTGGTGTATTCGGTGGACCGTGTGCGCGATGGCGGCAGTTTCAGCACGCGCCGCGTGACCGCGATCCAGAAGGGCCACCCGATCTTCACCTGCACCACCTCGTTCCAGTACGACGAACAAGGCTTCGACCACCAGACCACCATGCCTGTGGTAGTGGGCCCGGAAAACCTGCCGTCGGAGCTGGAGCTGACCCAGCAGCGCGCGCACCTGATCCCCGAGCACATGCGCGACAAGCTGCTGTGCCCCAAGCCGATCGAAGTGCGCCCGGTCACCGAAAAAGACCCGTTCAACCCGCAGCCGTCCGACCCGGTCAAGTACGTGTGGTTCCGTGCCGACGGCGCCCTGGCCGACTCGCCGGCGCTGCATAAATATCTGCTGGCCTACGCCTCGGATTTCGGTCTGCTGACCACCTCCTTGCTGCCCCATGGCAAGACGGTCTGGCAGAAAGACATGCAAGTCGCCAGCCTCGATCACGCGCTGTGGTTCCACGCCGACCTGCGTGCCGACGACTGGTTGCTCTACGCCATGGACAGCCCATGGGCCGGTAATTCCCGGGGTTTCTCCCGTGGCAGTGTGTACAACCGCGCCGGGCAACTGGTGGCCTCGGTGACCCAGGAAGGCTTGATCCGCCATCGCAAGGATTGGGCATGAGCCTGTCGGAGGTAAAACACTGGGTGTTCGACATGGACGGCACCCTCACGGTGGCCGTGCATGACTTCGCGGCTATTCGCGTGGCCCTGGAGATTGCACCCGAGGACGACATCCTCACGCACCTGGCGGCGTTGCCAGCGGATGTCGCGGCGGCCAAGCATGCCTGGTTGCTGGAGCATGAGCGCGAGTTGGCGCTGGGTTCGGTCGCGGCTGAAGGTGCGGTGGAGTTGGTGCGCGAATTGGCCGGGCGTGGTTACCGCCTGGGCATCCTGACCCGCAATGCGCGGGAGCTGGCGCACGTCACCCTGGAGGCGATCGGTCTGGCAGACTGCTTTGCCATTGAGGACGTGCTGGGGCGTGACGATGCGCAACCCAAGCCTGATCCGGATGGCTTGCTGAAACTGGCGGCCGCTTGGGACGTGGCGCCGAGTGAGATGGTGATGGTGGGGGATTATCGTTTTGACCTGGACTGTGGCCGGGCGGCGGGCGCGCGGACGGTGTTGGTGAATTTGCCGGAGAATCCTTGGCCGGAGTTGGCAGATTGGCATGCCGAGGATTGCTCGGTGTTGCGCCAGATGATCCAGCCCAAACAATGAAGATCAACTGTGGGAGCAGGCAAGCCAGCTCCCACACGTAGATTGGGTTTCTTCAGGGGATGTTATTGGAAGAGTGCTTTCTGGCCTTCCGGCGACGTAAACATCCCATCCCCGTTATGCCCCACCCCCGGCACTTCCACCAGCTTATGACTCAACTGCGGATGCCGCTGCTTGAGGTAGTCAAAATAGTTATGCCCGCGAATCAGGCGATACGCGCCCTGGGTTTCGGCCTCACAGCCTTTGTCCAGCGCGTGATGGTTTGGGTCGATGTCCTGTTGGCCCAGCAGGTAGGTGATGTCGCGTGACACATACGCCTGTTCAAGCTGTTCGGCGCTCTGGCCTTGAGCGTAGGCCGGCAGGTTTTGCAGGCCGTATTTCCAGTCGTTGAAACCAGGGCAACTGGCAATGTCGAATTTCACCGGGCGCTGCGGGGTGAAGTAGGCGTAGGAGGACGGGTTGGCCACCACGTAACGCAGGCGGATGCCTTCGGTTTGCAGTTTCGGATGGTCGTGGCTGGTGAGGGCAAACCGCTGTACCACCTGGCCACCCCCGGAATGCCCGGCCACCACGATTTCTTTCAACGCAGGGAACAGTTTGCGGTTGCCCAGGTGCTTGATGATCTGGTCGAGGGCGCCGTAGGAGCTGATTTGGCCTGGGCCGGTGGACGGCTCACCGGCCATCCAGCCGTTGTCGGTCCAGCGCAGTAGCTGATTGTCCAGATGCTCGTGCCGCGCATCCGACTCAATGAGAAACCTTGGCGCGATCACCAAGGTATTGGCCGCTTGCCCGGCATTCTCGGCCGCTTTCTCGCCGCTTTCCAGATAGGTCTGCGCATCGCGCAGGCGCCCATGCACGATGATCAACGCACGGGTGACGTTGGGCAGTGGCTGGCGCCAATCCTGGCTCAACCCCAGGCTCAGATCCCCTGCCTTCAGGGGGAAGCGATCGAGATTGGCCTCGTTGACGTTATGCCCGGCTGCCAAAACGGAACCGGTGACCAGCAAACCCAGCAGCAATCCCACTCGTTTATTCATCTAAAGGCTCTTGGCGGTAAAAGTGTCGCATTGAGTGATCTGGCCCTGGGCAAAGCCGGTCTTGAACCAGCGAACCCGCTGTGCCGAGGTGCCGTGGGTAAACGAGTCCGGCACGACGCGCCCTTGACCCTGTTGCTGCAAACGGTCATCGCCAATGGCGTTGGCCGCATTCAGTGCTTCTTCAATATCGCCCGGCTCCAGCCAGTTCAGACGTTTTTGCGCACGGTTGGCCCACACCCCGGCAAAGCAGTCGGCTTGCAGTTCCTGACGCACCAGCAGACCGCCGTCACCCTGCATCTGCCGACCTTGCTGGCGTGCCGCCTGGATCTTCGAGGAGATACCCAGCAGCGTCTGCACGTGGTGCCCGACTTCGTGGGCGATCACGTACGCCTGGGCAAAGTCGCCAGCAGCCTGGAAGCGCTGTGACATTTCCCGGAAGAAGTCCAGGTCCAGGTACACCTGCTGGTCAGCCGGGCAATAAAACGGGCCGCTGGCCGAGGTGGCACCCCCGCAGGCGGAATTCACCCTGCCACGGAACAAGATCAGTTTCGGGTTCTTGTACGCCAAGCCGTTTTCCTGGAACACCTGGGCCCAGGTGTCTTCGGTATCGCCCAGCACCGCGCGGACAAAATCCGCTTGCTCATCATTGGCCGGTGGCGCCTGGCGCGATTGCGTGCTCACCGACGGCGCCTGTTCCATCTGGCCGGTCAACTGGCCGAGGATCTGCAACGGGTCCTGGCCGGTCAGCCAACCGATGCCGACGATCAGCACAATGGCCGTCAGGCTCAGGCCTTTGCCGCCACCAAAGCGCATGCCGCCACCGCCGCCGCTGTCATCGCGGGCATCCACCACGTTGTCGCTGCGTCGGCCTTTTTTCCATAGCATGGGGCAATCCTCTCGGTGAACGGTCCTACATTAATTGGGAAAGAGTATGGCTGTTAATCGCGGCAATAACCTTCGCCGGTATCGACGATCAGGCAATCCTTTTTATCCGCCAACCATTTCAAACCGGTGGCTTCGCCGTTGCCGGCGCTCAACTGCTGCGGGCCGTCTGTTCGGGTAAAGGCGATGCCATCTTCGTTGGCTGCACCCTTGAAGGTGCCGACGGCGTCATCATCCAGGCTGTATTTCATGGTCAGCAGGTAGTGACCACAGCCGATGCTGTCGTCCTTGGCGATGGTGAGGTAGAGGCCTTCGACGCCGATCCATTTACCCACCCATTTGTCGGTGGGCGGGGTTTCTGGCACTAGGGTGGCTTGTACGGAAGCCGGCGCGGGTTTGGGCGCTTCCTTGTTTTCCTGGTTGCAGGCGGTGAGCAGGGCAAGGGCAGAAAGAGCAAAGATAATTTTTTTCATAGCAGCAAGGCCTTGGTTAAAAAGTGTGCAACTGGGCGGTCAACGTGCAGGGTTGGACTCGAAACCCGTGATTTAGTGCGCTGTTCGCACGGTGTTTGGTTATGCTCTTGGGGCAGGCTCCGGCCCGGCTGCTAGATTACCGGGTTGAGCTCGACCGCGCGCCACACACGAGAATCCGATGACCGTCAGTACCCCTTTATCCGGCGTCAACCATCCCTTCAAGGGCATTTTGCTGATTGTTTTGGCGACGTTTCTGTTTTCCAGTCACGACGCCTTGTCCAAATACCTCGCGGGGTTCTACCCGATCGTGATGGTGGTGTGGGCGCGTTACCTGGTGCACACCTTGTTGATGGCCGGGATATTCCTGCCTCAATCGGGCCTGCGGGTATTGCGCAGCAAGCGACCGGGGATGCAGGTGGTGCGGGCGTTATGCCTGTTGGGCACCAGTCTGTTTTTCACCGCGGCGCTGCATTACATCCCCCTGGCGGAGGCCACGGCAGTGAACTTCCTCGCGCCGATCCTGGTGACGGCGCTGTCGGTGCCGCTGCTCGGTGAGCACGTGACCCGTGGCCAATGGCTGGCGGTGATCTGCGGGTTTGTCGGCGTGCTGATCATCATCCACCCCGGCGGCGAATTGTTCACCCCGGCGGTGTTGCTGCCGCTGTGTTCGGCGTTGTTCTTCTGCTTCTACCAACTGCTCACGCGCATCCTCAGCCAATACGACACGCCCACCACCAGCAACTTCTTTGCTGGCCTGTGCAATACCTTGGTGATGAGTGCGATGGTGCCGTTCTTCTGGCAGGTCCCGACGCTGTGGCATGGCGCCTTGATGCTGGCCCTGGGCACTTGCGGGATGACCGCGCACTTGATGCTGACCCAGGCGTTCCGCTTTGCGGCGCCGGCCTTGCTGGCGCCGTTCGGCTATTGCCAGATCGTGTTTGCGGGGTTGTTGGGTTGGCTGGTGTTCAGCCATACCCCCGATGTGACCACGGTGGTCGGCATCGGGGTGATCTGCATGAGCGGGCTGGCCGCTGCCTGGCAGCAGCGGCGTAGGTAGCGTTAGACGTCTACGGTAGGAATCTTGCGTGGCGCCATGAAGTACATCCAGGTCAGCGCAATGAAGTACATCGCCGGGATCAGGGTGAACAACACGGTGTAGTTGTTGTTGGTCACGGTCAGGATGTGGCCGACGATCTGGGTCATGAACATGCCGCCGATGGCCGCGCACATGCCGCCGAAGCCAAACACCGTGCTCATCATGTGCTTGGGCGTGTAGTCCATCACCAGGCTCCAGATGTTCGCGGTCCAGGCCTGGTGCGCGCCGATGGCCAGGGAGATGGCAAACACCGCGACCCACAACTGGCTGGAGCCGGCGGCCATGATCACGCCGACGATGCAGCAGGCAAACAGCAGCATCGACAGCAACCGCGCCTTGATCGAGTTCATGCCGCGACCGATCAGGAACGACGACAGGATCCCCCCACCCACGCTGCCAAAATCCGCCGTCAGGTAGATGATGATCAGCGGAATGCCCATTTGGGTTACGTTGATGCCCAAGTTGTATTGCTGGTTCAGGAACGGCGGCAGCCAGTACAGGTAGAACCAGAACACCGGCGCGGTGAGCGCATAGGCGATGGCGAAGGCCCAGGTGCCGCGCATGCGTAGGATGCGGCTGAACGGTACGCCGGGTTGTTCCGGTTCGACTTGCTGCTGCACGTAGTCCAATTCGGATTGCTTAACCGTCGGATGATCTTCGGGGTTGTAGTACTTCAAGCCCCAGAACACCAGCCAGAGAGCGCCAAGCGAGGCCATGCTCAGGAACGCCGCCTGCCAGCCCCACACGTGCAGGATCAATGGCAGCAGCATCGGCGTCATCATTGCGCCGACGTTGGTGCCGGCGTTGAAGATACCGGTGGCCACCGCACGCTCGCCGGCGGGGAACCACAACCGCGTGGTCTTGACGCAGGCCGGGTAGTTGGCGGCTTCGGTCAGCCCGAGGATAAAGCGGCACACCATAAAGCCGACCGCCGAGGTCGCAAGGCCATGGGCGCCGGTGGCCAGGCTCCACAGCAGCACGGCGCAGAAGAACACACGTTTCACGCCCACCCGGTCGATCAAACGACCCTGCAGCACAAAACCGATGGCGTAGCCGACTTGGAACCAGAAGTTGATGTTGGCGTAGTCCATCGCCGTCCAGCTCATCTCTTTGGCGAGGATTGGCTGCATGACGCCCAGCGCGGCGCGGTCGATGTAGTTGAGGGTGGTGGCGAAAAACACCAGGGCCAACATGCCCCAGCGCGTTTTACCCACGGCCAGGGCGCCGCGGATTTTGTCGCCGATGCCGGCGTGCGGGGTGCCGTGGCGCGCGGCCAGGGCGGAGTTTTGCAGAGGCATGAGGTCGTACCCGTTTTTTGAAATTTTTATGGTGTGTTCTGGGTCTGTTACGTCATCGATGGTGCGCAGTGGCTAAAAAATCGTCAATTCGCCAAAGGGGCATAGTGTTCGATAATCGCACCAAAAACTAACTGGTTCGTACATTTTAATTGCTGCGGTTAGGCTAGGGGCGAATAATTTGCCACAAACAACAATTGCCGGGAGTCGCCCATGCAACGTTCCATTGCCACTGTTTCCTTGAGCGGCACCCTGCCGGAAAAGCTCGAAGCCATTGCCGCCGCCGGGTTTGATGGGGTCGAGATCTTTGAGAACGACTTGTTGTATTACGACGGCAGCCCCCGCGAAGTTAGGCAGATGTGCGCCGACCTCGGCATTGCCATCACCTTGTTCCAGCCGTTTCGCGACTTTGAAGGCTGCCGCCGCGACCGTCTGGCGCGCAACCTGGAACGTGCCGAGCGCAAATTCGACTTGATGCAGGAGTTGGGTACCGACCTGGTGCTGGTGTGCAGCAACACCTCGGCCGATTGCGTGGGTGATGAGCGCATTTTGCTGGATGACCTGAGCCTGCTCGCCGAACACGCTGGCCGCCGTGGCCTGCGTATCGGCTATGAAGCGCTGGCCTGGGGCAAGCATGTGAACACCTGGCAGCAGGTGTGGAACCTGGTGCGTCAGGTCGATCATCCCAGCCTCGGCGTATTGCTCGACAGCTTTCACACCCTGTCCCTCAAAGGCGACCCGAGCGGGATTGCCGAGATCCCCGGCGACAAAATCTTCTTCGTGCAAATGGCCGACGCGCCGATCCTGGCCATGGACGTGCTGGAGTGGAGCCGGCATTTCCGCTGCTTCCCCGGCCAAGGTGAATTCGACCTGGCAGGGTTCCTCGCGCCAATCATCAAGAGTGGTTACACCGGGCCGCTGTCCCTGGAGATTTTCAACGATGGCTTCCGCGCCGCGCCGACTCGCGCGAATGCGGCGGATGGCCTGCGCTCCTTGCTGTACCTGGAAGAGAAAACCCGCGAGCGCCTGAAGCAGGAAGCCCCTGCACAACCGGTCGAGATTCTGTTCGATACCCCGGCCGCCAGCGAGTACGACGGCATCGAGTTCCTCGAATTCGCCGTGGATGAAAGCCTCGGCGCCAAGTTGACTCACTGGCTGGAACGCCTGGGCTTCGTCAAGGCCGGGCAGCACCGCTCCAAGAGCGTGAGCCTGTTGCGCCAGGGTGATATCAACCTGATCCTCAACTGCGAACCCTATTCCTTCGCCCACAACTTCTTCGAGGCTCATGGACCGTCGTTGTGCGCCACGGCGATCCGGGTCAAGGACAGCGCCAAGGCCCTGGAACGCGCGGTGGCCTACAAAGGCCAGCCCTATCGAGGGTTGGTCGGACCCAACGAGCTGGAGTTGGCGGCGGTACGTGCGCCGGATGGCAGCCTGATTTACCTGGTGGACCAGAGTGAAGGCGGCCTCTACGACACCGACTTCAACCTGCAACCTGCCGCGTCGTCCAGCGGCGGCTTGCTGCGCATCGACCATATGGCCATGGCGTTGCCGGCCGACAGCCTCGACAGTTGGGTGCTGTTCTACAAGAGCCTGCTGGATTTCGAAGCCGACGACGAAGTGGTGCTGCCGGACCCTTACGGTCTGGTGAAAAGCCGTGCCCTGCGCAGCCGTTGCAGTTCGATCCGCCTGCCGCTGAACATCTCCGAGAACCGCAATACCGCGATTTCCCACGCGCTGTCGAGCTATCGCGGCTCGGGCGTGCATCACATTGCCTTCGACTGCGCGGACATTTTCGCCGAGGTGCGCCGTGCCAAAGAGGCCGGCGTGCCGCTGCTGGATATCCCGCTCAACTACTACGACGACCTGGCGGCGCGTTTCGATTTCGATGATGAGTTCCTCAGCGAGTTGGCGTACTACAACGTGCTGTACGACCGCGACGCCCAGGGCGGTGAGTTGTTTCACGTGTACACCGAGCCGTTTGAAGGGCGGTTTTTCTTCGAGATCATCCAGCGCAAAAATGGTTATGCCGGCTATGGCGCGGCCAATGTGGCGGTGCGCCTGGCGGCGATGGCCAAATCGCGCAGCGGTGCGGTGCGTCAGGCGCGTTTATAACGGTGGGTCAGGTGCTTTCTTTCAGGCCGCATCGCGGCCCATAATCACGGCCTGCATAACACTGGCCGTGAGCGCACCATGACCACCGAGGCACCTCGCAAGAGTCGTAAGAACAATCCGGAAAAGACCCGCGAAAACATACTCCAGGAAGCCATCGTCGAGTTTGTCCAGCAGGGCCTTTCCGGCGCTCGCGTGGACGCGATCGCCGAGCGTATCCACACGTCCAAGCGCATGATCTATTACTACTTTGGCAGCAAGGAGCAGTTGTACGTCGAAGTGCTGGAGAAGCTCTACGGCGACATCCGTAACACCGAAACCCGCATGAACCTCACCGCGCTGGAGCCGCGCGAGGCGATCCGGCGGTTGGTGGAATTCACCTTTGATCACCATGACCAGAACGTGGACTTCGTGCGCATCGTCAGCATCGAAAATATCCACAATGCCGAGTACGTGAAGCGCACCGACACCATCAAGGCGATGAACAGCAAGATCCTTGAAGGGCTGGGCGAAACCTTGCGCCGGGGGGCCGAGCTGGGCTTGTTCCGGGAAGGGCTGGAGCCGTTGGACGTGCACCTGCTGATCAACTCGTTCAGCTTTTACCGGGTGTCCAACCGCCATACCTTCAGTGAGATTTTTCAGATCGACCTGTCGGATGAGGCGGTTAAACAGCGGCACCGGGACATGATTTGTGATTCGGTGATGCGTTACTTGCAGGCTTGATCCGTCATGCTATGGAAATGCGCCAGCATGCGCTGCGCATCCGGCACTTCCCCACTGAACAGCTCAAACGCTTTCACCGCCTGAAACACCGCCATGTTGCCGCCATCCAAGGTGCGGCAACCCAAGGCGCGGGCGTCGCGCAGCAGTTGGGTTTCCAGCGGGAAATACACGATCTCCGCCACCCACAATTCAGCGCGTAGCCAGGTGGCCGGAACCGGTGTGCCCGGCAGCTTGGCCATGCCCATCGGCGTGGTGTTGACCAAGCCATCGGCCTCGGCCAGGGCATTTTCCAGTTGGCTGCCCACTTGGGCCCGACCGGCGCCGAAACGCTGGGCGAGGTTATCCACAAGGTCGCGGGCGCGGCTGCTGTCCACATCGAAAATACTCAACTGCTCCACACCTTCCGCCAGCAGCGCATGCGCCACCGCCGCACCCGCACCGCCGGCACCCATCTGCACCACGCGTTGGCGTGCTACATCCTTCAGGTTGCGTCGAAAGCCTTCGGCGAACCCCAGGCAATCGGTGTTGTGGCCGATGCGCTTGCCGTTCTTGAACACCACGGTGTTGACCGCGCCAATGCCGCGGGCCTCGTCGGACAGTTCATCGAGCAGCGGTAGGATCGCCTGCTTGCACGGGTAGGTAATGTTCAGGCCGGTGAAGTGCATCAACTCGGCGGCGTCGAGCAGGTCGGGCAGGGCGTTGGTGTCCAGGTGCAGCGGCTCAAGGTCGATCAGGCGGTACAAGTAGCGCAGGCCTTGGGCGTCGCCTTCCTGTTCGTGCAGGGCGGGCGTGCGGGAAGCCTGGATGCCAGCGCCAATCAGGCCGGCGAGGATGCGCGGTTTCATCGGGCCGACCCTTTGAGCAACTGGCTGAAATGTTCCAGGGCCAGGTGATAGCCGTGGCTGCCGAAACCTGCGAGGACAGCCTTGGCAATCGGCGACACAAACGAGTGATGCCGGAACGCTTCGCGGGCATGCACGTTGGAGAGGTGTACTTCGATCACCGGCACTTCACTGGCCACCAGCGCGTCGCGAATCGCCACGGAGGTGTGGGTCCAGGCCGCCGGGTTGATCACGATGCCGGCGCAACGGGCGCGGGCGCCGTGAATCCAGTCGAGCAGTTCGCCTTCGTGATTGGTCTGGCGGAATTCGATTTTCAGCCCGAGCTGTTCGGCGCTGCGGCCACACAGGGCGGCGACATCGGCCAGGGTTTCATGGCCGTAGGTGGCGGGCTCGCGGGTGCCGAGCAGATTGAGGTTGGGGCCGTTGAGCACCAGCACGATAGGCTGCATTGGGAGTATCTCCACAGTTCTTGTTAGTTGTGCAGATAAAATGTACTGGTTAGTTAATTTGGTCAATTGATGGCGGCGTATGTGTTCGATTACCGAACTGTTAATCCGACCTTTCGCACAAGCGGATCAGATTAGATATCAATTGAAAATCATTCTCGACAACGCTTAATATGCCCGCCTGTTTCCTTTACATTCCAGGGAGTCGGTTTGTCGGACGTGGATCTCAAAGGCCTGTTTCTCAAGCATGCCGATACCCTGCGCGGGTATCTGGCGCGCAAGGTACGGGACCCGCAGTTGGCCGCAGACCTGGTGCAGGAGAGTTTCCTGCGCCTGGCCGAAAAGCCGGCTGGCGAGCGCATCGACAACTCCCAGGGCTATCTCTATCGAACGGCGAGCAATCTGCTGATCGACCATATTCGCCAGGAAGCGCGGCGCAAGACAGACTCCGTGCCCCATGAGGCGCTGGCCGAGATTGAAGATGAAGTGGCCGGGTTGGAGGCTCAGGCAATGGCGCAGCAACAGCGACAGGCATTGAAGCAGGCACTGGCGGAGTTGCCGGAACGCACCCAGCAGATTTTCCGTCTCAACCGCATCGAAGGCATGACCCACGCCCAGGTCGCCCGGCACCTGGACATCTCCGACAGCTCCGTACAAAAGCACCTGGCCAAGGCGTTGGCCTACGTGATGCAGCGCCTGCAGGACGGCGAAGTGGCGCCATCCGACGAATGAGTTACCGAAATGCGCCACCTCAGACGTCACAGCGTTACATAACGAAAAATTCGAGATTCACACGTGAATAGCCAGGGTCCGCAACAGCACAGCATTACCGAGGCGGCCGCCGAGTGGGCGGTGCGCCTGCACGCCGGTGCCCTGACCGAACAGGAGCAGGCCGAACTGCAGCATTGGATCGCCTGCGACAGCCGACATGAAGCGGCGTTGCGTTTTGCCGAACAGACGTGGGCGGCGTTGGGAGAGGTGTACAAGGAAGAGCCGGTGCACCGCCAGCGTCCGTCAGCGGCAACGATGCCGGTGCGCCGCACCCAACGGCGAAGGCCATGGCAACGCGTGGCCGCCGTCGCATTGGTCGTGGTGGTGGCGGGTGTTGGCTGGGTGCGCGGGCCGGACGTGTTGCTGCGCATGCAAGCCGACTACATCACCGCGAAAGGCGAGGTGCGCACCGTGCACCTGGCCGATGGCAGCAAGGTCGAGCTGGATTCCGCCAGTGCCATCCGCCTCGACTACGACGGTGTGCAACGTCGCATCAGCCTGCTCCAGGGCTCGGCAATTTTTGACGTGGCGCCGATGGTGGGCGAGGAAACCCGGCCGTTTGTGGTGCAAAGCGCCGGCGGGCAAACCCGCGCGCTGGGCACGCGGTTTGTGGTGGAGCGTGAAGACGACAGTCAGGCGTGGGTTGGCGTGCTGGAACACAGTGTCGAGGTGTCCCTGAACGCGACGCCGAAAAAGGGCCCGTCCGACAGGGTGGTCCAGGAAGGCCTGGCCGTACGCTACAGCCCTCAGCAAGGCATCGTGCCCTTGGACCAACTCGATGTTGCGCGCGCCACCAGCTGGCGGCGCGGTGTGTTGATCTTTGATCGCCAGCCGTTGGCCACTGTCATCGAACAGCTCAACCGTTACCGTCCCGGGCGCGTGGTGTTGACCGACTCGGCCCTCGGTGAGCGTGAAGTCAGCGGCGTGTTCCGCCTCGACATGCTCGACACTGCCCTTGCCACGCTGACCCAGGAACTCCAGGTGCAACGCCTGGACCTGGCTGGCCTCAGCCTGATCTATTGATGACCCGGTGGGGGCCTGCTCCCACCGCCTGAAATCCCCCCTCCTGAAAAACTTTCAAAAAATCTTACTGACTTCCTGCGCGTCGCACGTCTTGCTAGGTGAGAAGCATTCGCATAAACAAAAAACGCTCAGCGCAGGGAACAACAGCAATGTCAGCACTCAACAAGGGGCGTATCACCGTTAGCCGGTTAGCCCTGGCCATCCACGTGGGCCTGTTCGCCGTTGCGGCCCCGGTGTACGCCGCGCAACCCCAGGTGAAGGCTGCACAGCCAGCCGTGCTGATGATCGATATCCCTGCGCAATCCCTGGGCAGTGCCGTGCTGGCGTTTGCCGACCAGGCCGGCCTGCAAGTGCTGTTCGACAGCCAGCGCCTGGAAGGTTTGCAGAGTACGGCGGTGAAAGGGCAGTACAGCGTGCAGGAAGGCTTGGCGCGGTTGCTGGGCAATGCCCCGGTGGAGTACCGCTTCAACGGCGAGCGTCAGGTCACCCTGACCCGCGTTGAGCAGAGCGGCGCCGCCTTGGCGCTGGGCACCACCACAATCACCGGCTTGCACCCCAACGATTGGGTGTACTCGTCGCCCCGTTCGGTGAGTGTGGTGGGGCGCGAGCAACTGGATCGCAACCCGCCCCGGCATGCCGCTGAAATGCTGGAGGAGGCGCCGGGCGTCTATTCGGCGGTCAGCCAGCAAGACCCCGGTTTGTCGGTGAATATTCGCGGCATCCAGGACTACGGCCGGGTCAACATGTCCGTGGACGGCATGCGTCAGAACTATCAGCAAAGTGGTCACCAGCAACGCAATGGCACGCTGTATGTCGACCCGGAGTTGCTGTCTGAGGTGGTGATCGAGAAGGGTGCCACTTCCACGATGGGTGGTGCGGGAGTGATCGGCGGGGTCGCCAACTTTCGCACCGTGGAAGCGGCCGACCTGCTCAAGGACGGCAAGGAAATCGGCGGGCGTATCCGCTTGACCACAGGCTTGGGCGGGCGCAGCAACGGCACGCACTTTATCGGCAGCTCGGCGTTTGCGGTGGGCACCGACGTGTGGGACATGTTGGTGGCGGCCAGTGAGCGTCACCTCGGTGACTACAAACCCGGCACCAAGGGCAGCATTGGCGAGCTGCGCACCGGCAGTTCCTTCCTGCCGGCCAGTGAAGACCGGATCAAGAACTCCACTGTGGAATACACCGGTTCGGTGATGCGCTCGCGACTGCTCAAGCTAGGCCTCAACCTGCCGGTGGATCAGCGCCTTCAACTGAGCTACCTGACCACCGAAGTCGGCTATGACGACGTCAACATGATGACCGCCGAAAAAGCCCAGCTCTGGGAGAAACTCGGCAGCAGTGACGTCACGGCACAGAACTTCGCGCTGGACTACAGCTACACGCCGGACAACCCGCTGATCGATTTCAAGGCCAAGCTTTATTACGTCGATACCCGCAACGATCAGTCCACGCTGACCCGTGGCAGCAGCAAGGGCTACGAGGTCACCTATCAGACCAACACCTATGGTTTCCAGGCACAGAACATTTCGACCTTTGCCTTGAGCGAACTGTCCGTGATCAAGGCCAACTATGGCCTGGAATTTTTCTACGACAAAGTCCGTCCGGACTCCAACCAGATGGTGGCCGCCGACTCGGCCGTCACCGCCTCGGCGGCGGAAAGCATCACGCCCAGGGGCGACCGGGCAATGGGCAGCCTGTTCACTCGCCTGGACTTCGACTACGACAACTGGCTGAACCTCAACGCCGGGTTGCGCTACGACCGCTATCGACTGCGCGGCGAAACCGGTTTGAACACGCGTACGTTCATTATCGGCACCACCCGGCAAGTGGGGTTGCCCATGACCTATGACGTGGATCGGGAAGAGGGGCATTTCTCGCCCACCTTTGGCCTGTCGATCAAGCCGGGCGTGGATTGGCTTCAACTCTTCGCCACCTACGGCAAGGGCTGGCGCCCGCCGGCAGTCACCGAAACGTTGGTGAGTGGCCGGCCACATGGCGGGGGCTCGGAGTCGATTTTCCCCAACCCCTACTTGAAGCCTGAGACGTCCACGTCCTGGGAGGTTGGCTTCAATGTGTTGAAGGAGGACCTGCTGTTCTCCGAAGACCGCGTAGGCATGAAAGTGTCCTACTTCAACACCCGCGTGGATGACTTTTCCTATATGGCCCTGGGCGTGCAGCCGCCGGGTTATGGCATCGCCAATATCGGCAATGCGGCGTACGTGAACAACCTGGAGACCACGCGTTTTCGCGGCCTGGAGTACCAGCTGGATTACGACGCCGGGTTCGCCTACGGCCAGTTCAACTACACGCGCATGCTCGGTAGCAATAAGTTCTGCAGCAAGACCGCATGGCTGGGCGGTGTGACCAAGATCCAGAAAGGGCCGGGTAGCCGGGCGCCGGTAGACGCGATGGTGCCCGATGACGTGGCGAATGCGGGGCAGAGTTGCAGCGCGATCCTGGGCTCCTCAGAGCACATGCCGATGGACCGCGGCACCGCGACGCTGGGCGCGCGCTTCCTTGAGCGCAAGTTGGATGTGGGCGTTCGCGCCCGTTACAGCGGTGGTTACTACGTCAAAGGCGGTGTCGGCGTGACGACTTCGCAAACCGGCGTGTACCCGGCCGACTGGAAGCCCTACACCGTCTATGACCTCTACAGCAGCTACCGCGCCACCGACCAGTTGACCCTGCGCCTGGCCATGGAAAACGTCACCGACCGCGCCTACCTGGTGCCGCTGGGCGACGTGTTGGCCTTCACCCTGGGCCGTGGGCGCACGTTGCAGGGCACCGTTGAATATCAGTTCTGACCGATTTTGCCCAGTGACGGGCAAAACCACAGCAGGCAATGGCTTGCTGTGGAGATACCACCCCATGACTTGGAGTTTTGCATGAGCATTTCTATTTCATACAGCACGACCTACGCCACTAACACCGTTGCCGAGTACCTGAGCGACTGGTCGGCTTACTTTGGTGACCTGAACCACCGTGAAGGGTCGGTCAAGGAGGGTTCGAACACCGGTGGTTTCAATCCTGGCCCGTTCGATGGCACCCAATACGGTGTGTCGAGCACTGAAAGCAACGCGGCTGTGGTGGCTAACGGTGACCTGCATTACACCTTGTTCAACCCGCCGTCGCACACCTTGTGGGGTTCGATCGACTCCCTGAACCTGGGCACCATCCTGACCGGCGGCGGGGCCGGCGGTAGCTACAGCCTCGCCGAGCAGGAAGTCAGCTTCGCCAACCTGGGCCTGTCGAGCCTGCAATCCGAAGGCCGTGACGGCCAGGTGCACAAAATCGTGTACGGCCTGATGAGCGGCGACAGCTCGGCACTGGCTTCGGCGATCGACTCCCTGCTCAAGGACATCGACCCAAGCCTGTCGATCAACTCGACGTTCGACCAACTGGCGGCTGCCGGTGTGGCCCATGTGGACTCGGCTTCGGTCGCTGCGTCCGATGTGGCGCTGGTGGGCGTGCAAGACGTGCCTCAGGACTTTGCCCTGGCCGCTTAAGCAAAAAAGCGAATGGAAGATCGCTCTCCCATTCGCCGTTTTACACACCGCTGTCGCCAAGCCTTCTAACTCTTCAGCGACGGCGGTGCCGAATTCTGCGCAGCGTCGCTTTGCCTGTCAACGCGGCGGTGCTGCCCGCTCAACCCCATGAGAATCCCCAGATGCGCCACGCCGGCAACGAAACCCTGGCCGCTCTCACGGCCTATAAAAGTGGCTTCTTCAACATCGGCCTGTTCTCGGCGGTGATCAACCTGCTGATGCTCGCCCCGGCGCTGTACATGTTGCAGGTGTACGACCGGGTGCTGGCCTCGGGCAATCAGATGACCCTGTTGATGCTGACGCTGATGATCCTCGGCCTGTTCGGCCTGATGGGCGCGTTGGAATGGGTGCGAAGCCAGGTGGTGATCCGCCTCGGTACGCAGATGGACATGCGCTTGAACCAGCGGGTGTACGACGCCGCGTTTGAAGCGCAGCTCAAGGGCGGCACCCAGGCGGCGGGCCAGGCGTTGCATGACCTGACCACGCTGCGCCAGTTTGCCACCGGTCAGGCGTTATTCGCGTTCTTTGATGCGCCGTGGTTTCCGGTGTACCTGCTGGTGATTTTCCTGTTCCACCCCTGGCTCGGTCTGTTGGCGCTGGTCGGCGCGCTGTTGTTGATTGTGCTGGCGTGGGTCAACCATCACGTCAGCCAAGCGCCGATGGCCCTGGCCAGCCAACTGTCCATCAGCGCCAGCCAGCAGGCCACGGCCAACCTGCGCAATGCCGACACCATCGAAGCCATGGGCATGCTCGCCACCTTGCGTGCGCGTTGGTTTGGCCAGCACCAGGCGTTTTTGGCGCAGCAGAACCTGGCCAGTGAAAAGACCGCGACCGTTACCGCCTGGTCCAAGGGCGTGCGCCTGGCGCTGCAATCCCTGGTGTTGGGCCTGGGCGCTTTGCTGGCAGTACAGGGTGAGATCACGCCGGGCATGATGATTGCCGGCTCGATCCTGATGGGCCGCGTGCTGAGCCCCATCGACCAATTGATCGGCGTGTGGAAACAGTGGGGTTCGGCGCGCCTGGCGTTTGATCGGTTGTCGCAGATGCTGGAGGCCAATCCCGCGCGCCCGCAGCGCATGGCGCTGCCGGTGCCCAAAGGCCAACTGAACGTCGAACAAATCAGCGCCTGTGCCCCCGGCAGCCGTCGGCCCGCGTTGGCCAATCTGGGTTTCAACCTGGCAGCCGGGGACGTCCTGGGCGTGATCGGGCCGTCGGGCTGCGGCAAATCCACCCTCGCTCGGATACTGGTGGGCGCCTGGGCGCCCCTGGCCGGCAAGGTGCGGCTGGATGGCGCCGACTTGGCCTTATGGGACAAGCAGCAGTTGGGCCCGCACATCGGTTACCTGCCGCAAGACATCCAGCTGTTCGCTGGCAGCATCGCGCAAAACATCGCGCGGTTTGCTGAGGTCGACGCGGATAAAGTCCTCGCGGCTGCGCAGATGGCCGGCGTGCATGATCTGATCCTGCAACTGCCCCAAGGCTACGACACGCAATTGGGAGAAGGCGGTGCCGGGCTTTCCGGTGGCCAGAAGCAACGCGTTGCACTGGCCCGCGCGCTGTACGGCCTGCCTGCGCTGATCGTGCTGGATGAGCCCAACGCCAACCTGGATGAAGTGGGCGAGCAGGCCTTGCTCCAGGCGATCGCCCAGCTCAAGCAACAGCGCCGTACCGTGATCCTGATCACCCACAAACCCAACGTACTGACCCTGACCGACCAGTTGCTGATCCTCAAGGACGGCCAGATGCAGGCGTTCGGGCCGACGGCGCGTGTGTTGGAGGCACGGCAGAAACCGGCAGCGCCCAAACCGGTATCGACCATGAGCATGAGTTACCGCGTAGGTGAAGGAAAACAGGCATGAACCCGAGCAAACCTGTATTGATCAGCGACGCGCCCAATAATGTGCTGGCGTTGGATGACAAAAAGTACTCGCGCCTGGGATGGCTGTTGGTACTCGGCGGTTTTGCCGGCTTCCTCGGATGGGCGGCGTTGGCGCCACTCGATAAGGGCGTGGCAGTGCCGGGCAAGGTCATGGTGTCGGGCCATCGCAAGACCGTGCAGCACCCGGCCGGGGGCATCGTCGAGCGTATCGACGTGCGCGACGGTGACGTGGTGAGCGCCGGTCAAGTGTTGTTGCGCTTGAAGGAAACCCCGTTGCGCGGGCAGATGCAGTCCCTGCGCAGCCAGTACTTGGCGTCGCTGGCCAGCGAGGCGCGCTTGAGTGCCGAAAGTGAAGGGTTGGCGGCGATCACCTTCAACCCTGAATTGCTTAACGATCCGGAGGCGGCGGGCACCTTGAGCCTGCAACGGCAGTTGTTCAATAGCCGCGCCCAGGCCTTGGCCACCGAGCAACAAGGCCTGCGCGAAACCATCGCCGGGGCCGAGGCGCAACTGCGCGGGACGCGGGATTCGCAAGCGAGCAAAGTCCAGCAGCGCGCAGCGTTGAATGAGCAACTGCAGGGCCTGCGTGAGTTGGCGCGTGAGGGTTACATCCCACGCAACCGCCTGCTCGACAGCGAACGACTGTACTCACAGATCGACGGCGCCATCGCCGAGGACTACGGTCGCATCGGCCAACTGCAACGCCAGGTGATGGAACTGCGCCTGCGCATCCGCCAACTTGGCGAAGACTTCCAGAAAGACCTGCGCGGCCAGTTGGCCGAGACCCGCACCCGCAGCGATGACCTGCGCAATCGCCTGGCGTCGGCCGAATTCGAGCTGGCCAACAGCCTGGTGCGTGCGCCCGCAAGCGGCGTGGTGGTGGGGTTGGACGTGTACACCGAAGGCGGTGTAATCAAGCCCGGCCAGCCGTTGATGGACATCGTGCCCCAGGGCGAACCTTTGCTGGTGGAGGCGCGGGTGCCGGTGCAGATGGTCGACAAAGTGCACCCCGGCCTGCCGGTGGAACTGATGTTCTCGGCCTTCAACCAATCCACCACGCCACGGGTGGCCGGTGAGGTGACGTTGGTCTCGGCGGACCGTCAGGTCGATGAACGCACCGATGAGCCCTATTACACGCTGCGCGCCCAGGTCAGCGCAGCCGGTATGCAGCAATTGGACGGTGTGCAGATCCGCCCAGGCATGCCGGTGGAAACCTTCGTCAAGACCGGCGAGCGCTCGATGCTCAACTACCTGTTCAAACCCCTGATGGATCGCACCCATATGGCCTTGGTGGAAGAATGAAGGCGCTGTTGTTTACCCTGTGTTTCGGTTGTACCTCGGCGGCCCACGCTCTGGGTTTGCTGGATGCCTACGACTTGGCCCTGCGCAATGATCCGACGTTTCAGGCCGCCATCCAGGAGCGTGAAGGCGGTGAAGAAAACCGCGCGATAGGCCGGGCGGCGTTGTTGCCGAATTTGTCGTGGAGCTATAACAACTCGCGCAACGAGTCCGAAGTGACGGCAGGGGATGTCAAAAGCGACCGTGATTACCGCAGCTATGCGTCGACCCTGACCTTGCAGCAACCGCTGCTGGATTACGAAGCCTATGCGCGTTTTCGCCAGGGCACCGCTCAGGCATTGATGGCCGACGAGCGCTTTCGCGGTAAGAGCCAGGAGCTGGCGGTGCGGGTACTCAATGCCTACAGCCAGGCGTTGTTGGCCCAGGAACGCATTGAGCTGAGCCGTGCACAGAAGCGTGCGTATGCCGAGCGCTTGCAGCTCAATGATCGCCTTCTAAAAGGCGGTGAAGGCACACGCACCGATGTGCTGGAAACCCAGGCGCGTTTGAGCCTGGCCCAGGCCGAAGAGATTGAATCGCAAGACGCGCAGGACAGTGCCTTGCGCGAGTTGGAAGCCATCGTCGGCCAACCGTTGCAGATCGAAGAACTGGCGCCGCTGACGCGCCAGTTCGAGATTGCGCCCCTGGAACCCAATCGTTTCGAAACCTGGCGCGAACTGGCCATGGCCAACAACCCGGAGCTCAAATCCCAGCACCACGCCCTGGACGTGGCCTCCTATGAAGTGGAACGCAAACGCGCAGGCCACCTGCCCAAGGTCAGCTTGTACGCCACCAGCCGCCAGACCAACTCCGACTCGGAAAGCAGCTACAACCAGAAGTACGACACCAATACCGTCGGCATCCAGGTCAGCCTGCCGCTGTTTGCCGGTGGTGGTGTGTCGGCGTCGACCCGCCAGGCGGCAAACCAGTTGTCCCAGGCCCAATACGAGTTGGACGCGCAAACCTCGGCCACGCTGGTGGAGTTGCGCAAACAGTTCAACCTCAACACCAGCGGTGCGGCCAAGGTGCGTGCATATGAAATGGCCGTCAGCTCTGCCACGGCTTTAGTCGCTGCGACGAAAAAGAGTGTGGCCGGCGGTGAGCGGGTCAACCTCGACGTGCTCGACGCCGAACAACAACTCTTCACCGCCCGCCGCGATTTGGCGAATGCGCGACATGCGTATCTGCTGGCAAGGATTCAGCTGAAGTATTACGCGGGGTTGCTGAGCGAGCAGGACTTGCGGGCTTTGGCGGAGTATTTCCAGCCCTCGGCATGAGTGGTTACAACCCGGCATTCGCCGGGTTTTTTGTGCTTACTAATCTGTGAAACAGCTCTGGGAAATGGAGCCGGTTGTCGGGTGACAAGGGAAAATTGTTACTGGGCGGAAAATAACCTAACGGATGGGTTACGATGCGAGTAGGCACTTACAAAGGCTATGTGATTTCGGTGTTTATCAGGGATGAGCATTGCCCGCCCCATGTGCATGTGCGGGGGAGCGAATGGGATGCGCGCTTTCGCTTCAGTTTTCTGCATGGGGAGGTGGAGTTATGGGATGTAGAGCCTGAGCGGTGGCAGCCACCCATGGCGGTTTTGAAAGAACTACGCGGGGCGATCATGCAGCGGCACTACTTGGCGCGGGCACGCAGGATCTGGTGGGAGTACCTGCAAACGGTCTGCCTGGAGAATCATTCCTGGGATTGGGAGGCTCGCGAAGTGTTGCCTGGGCTGATCATTCAGCCGGGTGTTTATGTGATCGCGCGTGCCCGGCACGATGTCGTGGGGCAGAAAACCATTTTGAATCTGGTCAGAGCGCCGGGTTTTGTGGAGATTGAACTATGAAGCAAATCGTAAAAGCCAAAGCTGTACCTTATAAACCGCTCACTGAGGCCGACGTCGAAAAGGCGATAGCCCGAGGGCGCAAGACACGGCACCTTTATGCCCGCGCCAGCTCTGTGCGTTATGAAGACAACTGCATTTCCATCGGCTTCAGCGACGGCAGTCGTGTGGTACTGCCAGTGGCTGGCCTGCCCGAGTTCGAGGGTTTTTCCCTGGAGGACTTTGCGCAGCTGGAAGTCGGCTTTGGCGGCAAGGCGCTGTGCTGCGAGGCCCAGGACCTGGACGTTTCAGTCACGGGCCTGATCGCCACCAGCAAACCGCTGATGGACCTGGCCACCAGCCTGGTGGCTTCGCGCAACGGCCGCAAAAGCAGCGCCGCCAAAGCCGCCGCCGCCCGTGCCAATGGCAAGAAGGGCGGGCGGCCGCGCAAGAAGGAACCGGAAGACGTTGAGTTACCGCCGGGTCAATAACACCCCGGACTCCATATGGTGCGTCCACGGGAACTGGTCAAACATCGCACACTGGGTGATCTTGTGCGTGTCATGCAGTTGCGCAATGTTCGCCGCCAACGTCTCCGGGTTGCAGGAGATGTACAGGATGTTGTCGAAGCGCCGGGTCAATTCGCAGGTGTCCGGGTCCATGCCGGCGCGCGGCGGGTCGACGAACACGCTGCCGAATTCATAGCTTTTCAGGTCGATGCCGTGCAGGCGACGGAACGGACGCACTTCGTTCAGCGCTTCAGTGAGTTCTTCGGCTGACAGGCGCACCAAGGTGACGTTATCCACCGCGTTTTCATCGAGGTTGCTCAGGGCCGCATTCACCGAGGTCTTGCTGATTTCGGTAGCCAGTACTTTGCGCACGCGGGTGGCCAGGGGCAGGGTGAAGTTGCCGTTGCCGCAATACAGCTCCAGCAGATCATCCGGGCGATCACCCAGGGCTTCATAAGCCCAGTTGAGCATCTTCTGGTTTACCGTACCGTTGGGCTGGGTGAAGGCGCCTTCGGGTTGGCGATAGCTGAAGGTGCGGCCGCCCACGTCGAGTTTTTCCACCACGTAGTCATGGCCGATCACATCGCGCTTGCCCTTGGAGCGGCCGATGATGCTGACATTCAAGTCAGCCGCCAGTTGGTTAGCGGCGGTGTGCCAATGCTCGTCCAGCGGGCGGTGATAGCACAGGGTGATCATCGCGTCCCCGGCCAAGGTTGTGAGGAACTCCACCTGGAACAGCTTGTGGCTCAGGGCTGCGCTGGCTTGCCAGGCGGCCTTGAGTTGCGGCATCAACTGGTTGATACGCAGGCTGGCGATGGGGAATTCTTCGATCAGGATCGGCGTGCGCTTGTCGTCCTGGGAGAACATCGCGTAGTGGCGTTCGCCGCCTTCGCGCCACAGGCGGAACTCCGCGCGCAGGCGGAAGTTCTGCAGTGGCGAGTCGAAGACCTGCGGCGCTGGCGCGTCGAACGGGGCCAGCAGGTCACGCAAACGCGTGACCTTATCTTGCAGTTGAGCGGTGTAGCTTGCGGCGTCAAAAGTCATGCGTTGAACCAGCCCAGCTTGATCACAAACAGAATCGACAGAATCACCAGCGCCGGGTTCAGCTCACGGTAGCGGCCCGAAAGCAGCTTGATGGCGGTCCAGGCGATGAAACCGAAGGCGATGCCGTTGGCGATGGAATAGGTGAAAGGCATCGCCAGGGCGGTGATCACCACCGGCGCTGCAACGGTAATGTCGTCCCAGTCGATTTCAGCCAGGCCCTGGGTCATCAGCACCGCCACGAACAGCAGTGCCGGCGCAGTGGCGAAGGCCGGTACGCTGGCGGCCAGCGGCGAGAAGAACAGTGCCAGCAGGAACAGGATCGCGACCACGATGGCGGTCAAGCCGGTACGGCCGCCGGCGCTCACGCCCGCAGCCGATTCGATGTAGCTGGTGGTGGTCGACGTACCCAGCAGCGAGCCGGCCATGGCGGCGGTACTGTCGGCGATCAGTGCACGGCCCATTTTCGGCATATGGCCGTCCTTGCCCATCAGGCCCGCACGCTTGGCCACGCCGATCAGGGTGCCGGAGTTGTCGAACAGGTCAACGAACAGGAAGGCGAAGATCACGCTGACCAGGCCGATGTCCAGCGCGCCTTTGATATCCAGTTGCAGGAAGGTCGGGGCCAGGGAAGGCGGCATCGAGACAACGCCACCGAACGCGGTGACGCCCAGCAGGATCGAGACGATGGTCACCGCCAGGATGCCGATCAACACGGCACCGCGCACCGCCAAGGCTTCCAGGGCGACGATCAGGATAAAGCCAAACGTAGCCAGGATCGGAGCGGGTTTTTTCAGGTCGCCCAGGCCCACCAGGGTGTTGGGGTTGCCGACCACGATCCCGGCGTTGTGCAGGGCGATCAACGCCAGAAACAGGCCGATACCGGCGGCAATCGCCGAACGCAGGGGCAGTGGGATGGCGTTGATGATCCATTCACGAATACGGAAGATCGACAGCAGGAAGAACAGCACCGCCGAAATAAACACCGCACCCAGCGCCACCTGCCAGGTATGGCCCATGTGCAGGACCACGGTGTAGGTAAAGAAGGCGTTGAGGCCCATGCCCGGCGCGAGGGCGATCGGGTAGTTGGCGATCAGGCCCATCACGGTCGAACCGATGGCAGCGGCCAGGCAGGTCGCGACGAACACCGCGCCCTTATCCATGCCGGTCTCGCCGAGGATGCTCGGGTTCACGAACAGAATGTAGGCCATGGCCAGGAATGTCGTGATGCCCGCGAGAATTTCGGTGCGCACGTTGGTGTTGTGTGCCTTGAGTTGAAACAGCTTTTCCAGCATGCCGGCTCCCTGTGACGCTCTGTGGCGTCGTGATTTGTTGACCTCTAAGTCAAAGCACAAACTGCGCCAAGCGCCTGTGGTTTCAGAGAGGATCGGAAAAAGCGGCGCATCATACCAGCAGCCGAGGCCTTGAGGCATACTGCGCCGACGTTTAAACGAAGGTCACTTGCCGCATGAAAAACCCCAGCCCGTGGAGTCTAGCCCTGATCCCCTGTATCGGCCTGTTGCTCGGCGCAGCACCGGCCTGGGGCGCGACTGCACCGCCGTTGAGCGAAGTGCGTGTGTTCCAGGTCGAGTCGGCAGCGTGTAAGGAAAGCATCCCCGAGCGCGCGCAGAGCACACAGATGTGTACGCACCGTGGGCCTACCAAGGTTTCCGTCATGGAGGTGGGCCTGGGTAACAACCCGATGGGCCGCTTCGATGGCGCCGAATTGAATGGGCAACGTACGGCGGTTTGCCAGGTCGGCAACATCAGCGAAGTGTGCAACGGCGTGGGCACACTGATGGGCTACATCTATGTGTTTGACCTGAATGTCGAGGCCCAAGGCTGGTTCCAGTACAGCAATTCCTCGATCAACCCGCCGCAAAATACCCTGACCACGCAGCTCAATATCCGCTGATCAATCAGCTTGAACGCTCAATACCCCGGGCAGTCGTACCCCTGAGACGGCGACTTTCCTGAACGCCGCGGATGTACACCAACCCGTGAGGTGTTTATGAGCGCGACCCCCAATGGCGCGACGGCCCAGCCGTTCGTCAGCCACTCGATACGCCTGCGCCTCAACGGCCAGGATCGTCAGCTGGACGTGTTGCCCTGGACCACGCTGCTTGACCTGTTGCGCGAACAGCTCGACATGGTCGGCAGCAAAAAAGGCTGCGACCACGGCCAATGCGGTGCCTGCACGGTGCTGCGCGACGGCAAGCGCATCAATGCCTGCCTGACCCTGGCGGTGATGTGCGACGGTGCCGAGCTGACCACCATCGAAGGCCTGGCCGACGGCGACCAACTGCACCCGATGCAGCAAGCTTTCATCAAGCACGACGCCTTCCAATGCGGTTACTGCACCCCTGGCCAGATCTGTTCGGCGGTTGGCCTGGCCAATGAAGGCCGTGCGCACGATACCGCCCAGATTCAAGAGCTGATGAGCGGCAACCTGTGTCGCTGCGGCGCCTACAGCAATATTCGCGATGCCATTGAAGACGTCGTGGGAGGTGAGCGATGAATCCCTTCCACTACAGCAAGCCGGCCGATGTGCAGGAAGCGGTGCACCTGAGCAGCGCCGCCTCGCGGTTTATCGCGGGTGGCACCAACCTGCTGGACCTGATGAAAGAAAACATCAGCCGCCCCGAGCATCTCATCGACATCACAGGGCTGCCGTTAAATGAGGTTCAGGCAACCGCCGAGGGCGGACTGCTGATCGGCGCCCTGGTGAGCAACGCCGACCTGGCCTGGCACCCGCTGATCGAACAGCGTTACCCGCTGCTGTCCCAGGCCATCCTCGCGGGCGCCTCGCCGCAGCTGCGCAATATGGCCAGTACGGGCGGCAATCTGTTGCAGCGCACCCGTTGTTACTACTTTTATGACGCCACTGTGCCGTGCAATAAGCGCGAGCCCGGCAGCGGCTGCCCGGCACGCACGGGGTTGAATCGCATTCATGCCATCCTCGGCGCCAGTGAACAGTGCGTCGCGACCCATCCTTCCGATATGTGCGTGGCGTTGGCGGCGTTGGAAGCGCGGGTGCATGTCGAAGGTCGTGCAGGCGCTCGTGTTATCGAGTTTGCCGACTTCCATCGCCTGCCCGGCGATGCGCCGCAGCGTGACAACCAGTTGGCTGACGATGA
The DNA here is from genome assembly GCF_000510895.2 of Pseudomonas sp. FH1. NCBI lineage: Bacteria > Pseudomonadati > Pseudomonadota > Gammaproteobacteria > Pseudomonadales > Pseudomonadaceae > Pseudomonas > Pseudomonas sp. FH1. Next base: position 9,074 of record NZ_AOHM01000023.1, on the reverse strand, counting down.
GCTGATCACCGCTATAGAACTGCCCGCCGACAACCTGGCGAGCCACAGCAACTACCTGAAAATCCGCGACCGCGCTTCCTATGCGTTCGCACTGGTGTCCGTTGCTGCAGCGTTGGAGCTGGACGGCGACCGCATCGTCGACGCGCGCCTGGCCCTTGGCGGCGTGGCCCACAAACCCTGGCGTGATCGTGCCGTGGAAGCCGCGTTGATCGGCCAGCTCGTCAGCCGCGAAACCTTCAGCCACGCCGCCGATGCGCTGCTGCAAGACGCCGAACCCCTGGAACACAACGGCTTCAAGATCAAGCTGGCACGCCGGGGAATTATTCGTGCCCTGAGTGATGCGGCCGTCGCAGGAGAACGCCCATGACCGCTATCGGCAAACCCTTGGACCGGGTTGACGGTCTGCTCAAGGTCACAGGTAAAGCGCGTTATGCCGGTGAGTTTCCCGAGGAAGGCCTGCTGCATGGCAGCGTGGTGTCCAGTACCGTTGCCAAAGGCCGCGTGTTGCGCATCGATGCTTCCAAGGCACTGGCCCTGCCGGGCGTGGTGGCGGTGATCCATCACCTCAACCGCCCCAAAATCGCTAGCTACGATGACGCCTTCCAGGACGCCGACGCCGCGGACGGCTCGCCGTTTCGTCCGCTCTACAACCATCGCGTGCTGTACAGCGGCCAGCCACTGGCCCTGGTGATCGCCGACAACCTTGAACTGGCGCGGCATGCGGGTTCACTGGTGGACATCGAGTACGAAACCGAAGCCTTTGAAACCGACCTGCTGGCCCTGCAGGATCAGGCCCACGCCTCGCCGCAAACCCCGCCCGAACCGCGTGGCAACTTCCAGGCCGAATGGACCGCTGCCGCCGTCAGCCTGGATGTGCACTACAGCACGCCCATCGAACATCACAACCCGATGGAGCCCCACGCCAGCACGGTGCTGTATCAGCCGGACGGCACCCTGCATATCCATGACAAGACCCAGGGCCCGCAGAACTGCCAGGCCTATGTGCAAAAAGTCTTCGGCCTGGATAAAAGCCAGGTGCGCATCTTCGCCGCGTTTGTTGGTGGCGCGTTTGGTTCCGGCCTGCGCCCGCAGTACCAATTGCCGCTGGCCGTGATGGCCTCGTTGGCGCTCAAGCGTTCGGTGCGGGTCACGCTGACGCGCCAGCAGATGTTCACGTTTGGCTATCGCCCGCGCACATTACAGCGCCTGCAACTCGGCGCCGCCGCCAACGGGCGCTTGCTGGCATTGGGGCACACAGCCATTGGCCAGACCTCGCGCTTCGAAGACTTCAGCGAACACGTCGTGGAATGGAGCGGCATGCTCTACCACTGCGACAACGTACAGCTGACCTACAAACTGGTGCCCCTGGACGTGTTCACGCCGTTGGACATGCGTGCGCCCGGCGCAGCCCTCGGCGTGATCGGCCTGGAGTGCGCCATGGATGAACTGGCCTGCGCACTGGGTATGGACCCGGTACAACTGCGGCTGATCAACTACGCCGAACGCAACCAAAACGAAGACAAGCCCTGGTCGAGCAAAGCCCTGCGCGAGTGTTACCGTGAAGGCGCCGAGCGATTTGGCTGGAGCCAGCGCAACCCGGAGCCGCGCAGCATGCGCGATGGCCGCCAGTTGATTGGTTGGGGCATGGCCGGCGGCGTGTGGGAAGCCATGCAGATGAAGGCCAGCGCCAAGGCGCGCCTCGATGCGCAAGGCAAGTTGACCGTCAGCAGCGCCACCACCGATATCGGCACCGGGACTTACACGGTGATGACCCAGATTGCGGCCCAGGCCAGTGGTGTGGCGGTCGACGACGTGGCATTTCTGCTGGGTGATTCATCATTGCCCACCGCGCCGTTGCAGGGCGGTTCATTCACCGTGTCCTCCGTCGGCACTGCCGTGCAGCAAGCCTGCGAGGCCTTGAATGCCAAACTGCTGAACATCGCACGGCAGACTTACCCGGTGTTCAAGGACGCCGAAACCGTGCGCTTCGAAGAGGGCCAACTGCATACCGGCGACGTGAGTGTGTCGCTGGCACAGTTGGTCAAGGACAGCGGCGAAGATGCGCTGGAGATGCAGGTCGACAGTGAGCCCGATAAAAAACGCGAGGGCTACAGCACGGCCACCCACTCAGCTGTCTTCGTCGAAGTGCAGGTGGATGAAGACCTGGGCACCATCAAGGTTCGTCGGGTAGTCAGCGCGATTGCCGCCGGGCGAGTGGTCAACCCGAAGATGGCCCGCAGCCAGATCCTCGGCGGGGTGGTGTGGGGCATCGGCATGGCATTGCATGAAGAAACCCAGATCGACCATCAGTTGGGGCGCTATATGAACCATAGCCTGGCGGAGTACCACATTCCGGTTAACGCCGATATTGGCGACATTGATGTGGTGTTTGTCGATGAACCCGACGAGATCGTCAATGCCTTGGGGTCCAAGGGCGTCGGTGAGATTGGTATCGTCGGGGTCGCAGCGGCGGTGGCCAATGCGATTTATCACGCCACCGGCAAGCGGGTGCGGGAATTTCCCATCACCCTCGACAAGGTGCTCTAGACCTTCGAAGGTTCTTCCACGGGCACATGCATGCGGTCACGGTTGGCCAGGGTCGGGAACAGCTTGATCCAGACCCCGGTCACCACCAGCGTACCGATCCCGCCCATGACCACGGCGGGCACGGTGCCGAACCAGTGGGCGGTAATCCCGGATTCGAACTCGCCCAACTGGTTGGACGCGCCGATAAACAGGCCGTTGACCGCACTGACCCGCCCGCGCATTTCATCCGGCGTCTCCAACTGAACGAAGGACGCGCGGATCACCATGCTGATCATGTCCGCCGCGCCCAGCACCACCAGCACCGCCAGTGAGAACCAGAACGAGGTCGATAGGCCGAAGGCGATGGTCGCCACGCCGAACACGCCGACGGCGGTGAACATCACACGGCCCACATGGCGGTCCACTGAAAAGCGCGCGAGCCACAGTGACATCAACAACGCGCCCACTGCCGGGGCCGAACGCAGCAGGCCCAGGCCCCAGGCGCCCGTCAGCAGGATGTCTTTGGCAAACACCGGCAGCAACGCGGTGGCGCCACCCAGCAGCACGGCGAACAGGTCAAGGGAGATGGCGCCGAGGATGTCCGGGCGGCTGCGGATGAAGCGGATGCCGGCGAGCAGGGAGTCCAGGGTCGCCTTGCCTTTGTTGAGTGGCGTCTGGCGGGCGGGCAAATTCAGGGTCAGCACGCAGGCGATAAAGTACAGCACCACCGTGGGGCCATAGACCCACACGCTGCCAAACGCGTAGAGCAATCCGCCGAGGGCCGGGGCGACGATGGTTGCCAGTTGCTGGGCCGACTGCGACGAGGCCACGGCTCGCGGGAATAAAATGCTGGGGACGATGCTGGGCAGCATCGCCTGGGTGGTGGGCATTTCAAACGAACGCGCGGCACCGAGCAGGAAGGCGAGGATGAAGATCATCTCGCGGGTCACATTGCCGGTCAGCCCGCCGATGGCCAGGGACAGTGCGATCAACGCCTGCACGGTCTGGCAGATGGCTGCGACCTTGCGCCGTTCATAGCGGTCGGCCACATGCCCGGTGTGCAGCATGAACAATACGCGTGGCACGAATTCCACCAGGCCGACCAGGCCCAGGTCCAGCACATTGCCGGTCAGTTGGTAGAGGTTCCAGCCGATGGCCACGGTGAGCATCTGGAAACCGCTGGCGGTGAAGATACGCGCCAGCCAGAACGCGATGAAAGGGCGGTGGTGACGCAACAGCAACGCGGGTTCACTAGGCATCGGGGGTTCAGGTCAGGGCCGGAGGGAACGCCGAGATTATCATCAAGTTGTAACAGATAGTTGCAAGAACTGATCTGAGGCAGTCTGTCACGCGGCAAAAGACCACGCCGTCCTACATCGAAAATGGGACTACTCTTTCAGCAATGCTTGATCCAGATCAATGTCCGCCCGGACATCGGCCTGGCGGCCTCAGGGCCAGATTCCCTACGCAGTGGGTTAAAAAAAGAAACGAATTCAAATTCGCCAGACTCCATATCCGTGGGGGCAGTGGGTGCAGGCTCCCGCCAGCAGCCGGTATTACCTGACAGAGGAAGACTTATGTTCGGTTTGGAGGCGCTAGATCTCGCCCGAATTCAATTTGCATTCACCATCTCTTTCCACATCCTGTTCCCGGCGATCACCATCGGCCTGGCCAGTTACCTCGCGGTGCTGGAAGGTTTGTGGCTCAAGACGCACAACGACACCTACCGTGACCTCTACCATTTCTGGTCGAAGATCTTTGCCGTCAACTTCGGCATGGGCGTGGTCTCCGGGTTAGTCATGGCCTACCAGTTCGGCACCAACTGGAGCCGCTTCTCGGACTTTGCCGGCGCCGTCACCGGGCCGCTTCTGACGTACGAAGTGCTCACGGCCTTCTTCCTCGAGGCCGGTTTCCTGGGCGTAATGCTGTTCGGCTGGAACAAGGTGGGGCGCAACCTGCACTTCTTCTCCACCGTGATGGTGGCTGTGGGCACCTTGATTTCCACGTTCTGGATCCTCTCGTCCAACAGCTGGATGCAGACGCCCCAGGGCTTTGAAATCATTGATGGCCGCGTGATCCCGACCGATTGGTTCGCCGTGGTCTTCAACCCCTCGTTCCCTTATCGCTTGGCGCACATGGCCACGGCGGCGTTCGTAGCGACTGCGTTCTTCGTCGGCTCCTCGGCGGCCTGGCACTTGCTGCGAGGCAAGGACAACCCGGCGATCCGCAAAATGCTCTCGATGGCGATGTGGATGGCGCTGATCGTCGCGCCTATCCAGGCCGTGATCGGTGACTTCCACGGCCTGAATACGTTGAAGCACCAGCCGGCGAAAATCGCCGCGATTGAAGGTCACTGGGAAAACATCGGCAACGAACCGACGCCGTTGATCCTGTTCGGCTGGCCAGACATGAAAGAGGAAAGGACCAAGTACGCCGTCGAGATCCCGTACCTGGGCAGCCTGATCCTCACTCACTCCCTGGACAAACAGGTGCCGGCGCTCAAGGAGTTCCCGCCTGAGGACCGCCCCAACTCCACCATCGTGTTCTGGTCGTTCCGGGTCATGGTCGGCCTCGGCTTCCTGATGATCTTCACCGGCCTGTTCAGCCTCTGGCTGCGCCGGGGCGACAAGATGTATACGTCCAAACCGTTCCTATACCTGGCGTTGTGGATGGGCCCGTCCGGCTTGATCGCGATTCTTGCCGGCTGGTTCACCACCGAGATCGGCCGTCAGCCGTGGGTGGTCTACGGCTTGATGCGCACCGCGGATGCGTCCTCCGGGCATAGCCTTGCTCAGATGACCATCACCCTGGTGTTGTTCGTGGTGGTGTACTTCGCGCTGTTCGGTGCAGGCCTGGGCTACATGATGCGCCTGGTGCGCAAAGGCCCTGTGACCCACGAAGGCACCGAGCCAACCCACGGTGGCCCTGGCCAGAAACGCACACCGGCCCGTCCGTTGTCGGCTGCCGATGATGATGGCAACGATGACGACCACACCCACATCCAGCACAAGGGGCATTGAGATGGGCATTGATCTTCCGCTGATCTGGGCCGTGATCATCATCTTCGGCATCATGATGTACGTGGTCATGGACGGCTTCGACCTGGGTATCGGCATCCTGTTTCCGTTTATCCCCGGCAAGACCGACCGCGACGTGATGATGAACACCGTGGCCCCGGTCTGGGACGGCAACGAAACCTGGCTGGTACTGGGCGGCGCGGCGTTGTTTGGCGCATTCCCGCTGGCCTATTCGGTGGTGTTGTCGGCGCTGTACCTGCCGCTGATCCTGATGCTGATCGGGCTGATCTTCCGTGGCGTGGCGTTCGAGTTCCGCTTCAAGGCCAAGGACCACAAGCGTCACCTGTGGGACAAGGCGTTTATCGGCGGCTCTCTGGCAGCGACGTTCTTCCAGGGCGTGGCACTGGGGGCGTTTATCGACGGCATCCCCGTGGTGAATCGCCAGTTTGCCGGTGGTTCACTGGACTGGGCCACGCCGTTCACGATGTTCTGCGGCGTGGCGCTGATCGTGGCCTATGCCTTGCTGGGCTGCACCTGGCTGATCATGAAGACCGAAGGCCCGTTGCAGGAAAAGATGCACAACCTGGCGCGGCCATTGGCCTTTGTGGTGCTGGCGGTGATCGGCATCGTGAGCATCTGGACGCCGTTGACCCACCCGGAAATCGCCTCGCGGTGGTTCACCCTGCCGAACCTGTTCTGGTTCCTGCCGGTGCCGATCCTGGTATTGGTGACCATGTACGGGCTGATCCGCGCGGTGGCACGGAATGCGCACTACACGCCGTTCCTGCTGACGCTGGTGCTGATTTTCCTGGGCTACAGTGGTTTGGGCATCAGCCTGTGGCCGAACATCATCCCGCCGTCCGTGTCGATCTGGGACGCCGCCGCGCCGCCGCAAAGCCAGGGCTTCATGCTGGTCGGCACCCTGTTCATCATCCCGTTCATCCTGGGCTACACCTTCTGGAGCTACTACGTGTTCCGCGGCAAGGTTACCCACGAAGACGGTTATCACTAGGAGGGTCGTTTCATGTCCGGCAAACCTTCGTTGCACGAGATCGAACAGGCCGAGAAACAGCCGTTGTGGCGGCGCCTGGGGTGGCTGGCGATGATCTGGACCGGCAGTGTGCTGGCCCTGTTCGTCGTGGCCAGCCTGATGCGCATGTTCATGAATGCGGCGGGCCTGACCACGCACTGACATCCCGATCCGGGCCTTGCGGCCCGGTTTTTCAACCCTGCTTTTCGCGAGAGAAGCAGGGTTTTTTATTTGCGGGCTTTATTTACGGGCTTTGAGGATCACGAATTTTGGCGTGGTGGCGACTTGCTCGACACCCCGGAACAACCGCGCCAGCTTGGTGTGATACCCCAGGTGGCGATTGCCGACGATATAGAGGGCACCGCCGACCACCAGCGCTTCACGTGCCTGCTGGAACATGCGCCAGGCGAGGAAGTCACCGACCACCTGTTGCTGGTGGAAGGGCGGGTTGCACAGCACCACGTCCAGCGAACCGGGCTCCTGGCCAGCCAGGCCATCGGCGGCACGTACGATGACATCGCGATCACCGAGGGCGGCTTGCCAGTTTTCGGCCGCCGATTGCACCGCCATATAGGACTCGTCCAACAGGGTGTAGTGGGCGTCGGGGTTTTGCAGGGCGCTGGCAATCGCTAATACGCCGTTGCCGCAACCCAGGTCAGCCACACGGGCGTTGCCCAGGTTTTTCGGCAGGTGGGGCAGGAACGCACGGGTGCCGATGTCCAGGCTTTCGCGGCAGAACACGTTGGCGTGGTTCAGCAGTTCGATTGCCGGCGTATCCAGGGTGTAGCGGGTGGGGTAGGGCGAAATGGCTGCTGGGCGGTCTTCAACAGTGGCGATCAGCAGTCGCGCTTTTTTCACTGCGAGCGACGCCTGCATCGGTCCGATATAGCGCTCCAGCAACTCGCCTGCCGCCCGTGGCAGATGCTTGATCATCGCCCCGGCGATGACTTGGGCTCCTGGCGCGAGTTGGCCTTGCAAGCGGATCAGTTGTTCTTCCAGAAGCGCCAGGGTTTTAGGCACGCGGATCAACACACAGTCAAAAGGGCCTGCCGGAACCTGGCTGGCGGGGATGAATGCCACTGCATCAAACGCCTTGCCGTTACGTACCAGGTTCTTCTCCAGGCCCTGGGCCGCCAGGAACGAGTCACCGCTGGACGCGACCTGCACCTGCCCCTGAAGGCTGGCGGCCAGGGCGCCGAAGCTGTCATTGAGCACCAGCACGCGGGTTGCATTCGTCGGTTTCTGTTCGGCCAGATGATTGAGCAGGTATTCGTCGGCGGCATCGAAGGCTTGCAGCGGATCGTTATGTTGCTCTGGCTGGCGGATCAGATCGAGCTGGGCGAAGGGGCTTTCGAGCAGGGGCATGGCGGGGGAGGCTCTGGGTCAACGATGGGTGGGTCGGCAGTCATGGGCCGAACCGTCTGAGTGTACTGCGCGCGGCACCTGGGGGGCTGCTCAACACTCAGAATGGGTCGCAAATGTTACGTTTTTTTCAAAGGGAATACATGCAGTGTTTCTTGGGCGGTTAAATAATCCCTTCTTGCGCGGCACGAAGCACGGCGGCGATCTTGTTGTTGACGCCCATCTTCTTGAGGCAACTGCACACATGAAAACCTACTGTCCGTTCGGACAGGCACAGGATGGCCGCGATGTCCGCCGCTGTCTTGCCCATGCCCGACCACATGAGCACTTCTATTTCCCGTGGGGTCAATTTGCTGGTGGGGTTGACGCTTTGGCCCTCGGCATACTTTTGCGCCAGTACCGCGTGCATCGCATGACAGAGCCACAGCAGCATGCCCGCCTTTTCGTACAGTTCCTCCGGACTCACTTCGCCCTTGTCGCGGCTGAGGGTCAACATGCTGAACACGCCCCGGAAATCATGCACGGTGAGGGTTACCGCCCTGTGCACCCCCAAGGTTTGGGCTAAAGACCAAAGGCTTGGTATCTCTTTGAATAATTTCTCCTCCCAGATAATCGGCAATAAACTTGCTTTGCAGTGTTTAACAATGGGATCAACTTCCAGGAATTTTGCTTCGTCGTAGATTTTTTTCCACTCGTTTGAATGGCTGGTGAATTCAATTGGCTTTATTTGGTTTTTGGTTAGCTGGGAACTCATCTTGAAAGAACAATGTTTGAAACCCAGTTCATACGTTTTGTTGATCACCATTTCAAACACACTGGTGACCTCGTTTTCACCTTCCAGCTTGGGAAGGCGCGTGGTTTGCCATTTGAGCATAGGTCACTCTCCATGGGGGTCTCCTTGACTTGGGGTACGTCCTGAACCCCCAAAACTGCACGAAAATCAGTGTAGGACAACGGCTACGCTGCGAGAGGAAAATTTTGCTCTTGCGAACTGATCTTTAATAGTTTTTTGCAAAAGTGCTCGTTAGCTCTTTAACGGGTTAGTTGGAAAAGTAGCGGTTTATTAGTGAGTTGTAGACCTTGTAACGATCGACTAAGGATGGTCTGAAGTAGGCCGCTATTTTTCGACTGCTGAGCCA